>NZ_QGDO01000008.1 GCF_003149185.1 Sediminitomix flava
CTTAAGGAAAGAAAATAAAACTACTCACAACAAGGGGCATATTGCACAGTCGTCATGCGACGCAATCCGCCTGCGACACCATGCCCGAGTCGTTGGCGTTCATTAGAATAATATATGCTAAATAGAATCCTTTTCATTACGTTCTTTTTCTTTATTTCATTCGGTACAATTGCACAAGATTTAGATCGATATAGAATGACTGAAAGTCAAGCTAGAGTTTATTTACAAAATGCATTAGATGACAAAAAACAGCATAATTCTATAGGACTTGAATCGATTCTGGACACAGAAGAGATAGCTATCTCTTTCGCTGAAATGATTCTAATGAAAGTTTATGGCGTTAATCAGATTCAAGATCAAAGACCATATGATGCATTTCAATTGGATGGATATTGGATAATAAAGGGCACTATTCCGAAACAAAAACGTGGAGGAACATTTTTGATTATTATATGTGATAAAACTTGCGAAATCGTGAGATTAACGCATGGGAAGTGAATATTTAATTAATAAAGGAGTAAAAACAAACGCCAACAAGGGGCATATTCCACAGGCAGTCTTGCGACGCAACCTGCCTGCGATACCATGCCCGGGTCGTTGTAGCCAATTAATCAACAGATGAGAAAACTAACAGTAACAATTCTGACATTGACTTTGATATTTTTATCAAGTTGTAATGTAAGTATGAATAAAATTGACATTTGGACAGAACAGGCAACTGTGACTGAGATTATTGGTTTTGAAAACTCTTTGAGCGAAGAAAATCAGATTCTTGAAATGAATATCTTTCTTTCAAAGAGTATATATCCGTTGATTGATGAATACAAAATTGCAAAACCGATAATTTTCAAACGCGAAAATGCTGGTTTTTTACCACTCTATACCCAATACTTCTATTCTGAATCTGACTCAATGATCAGATATATAAGTTATGATTGGGAAAAAGAGATGTACGGAGATTTCTCTAGAAAACAAGAAGTGTGGAAAGAGGAAAGTAAAAAGTTAGAAGAATATGACACTGAGTATGATCGAATCAAATTAGCTTTGGTTGAAAAATTGGGAGAACCAACAATTCAAGATGAAGAACCACAAAAGATTAAGTCTAATTCTGGAAGAGGGGATTGTCTATCAAGAAATACTGTTTGGGAAACAGATAAGTACTATTCAAAATTGAACTTGATTTTTGAGTCCATGACATATAGACTTAGGTGGTATCACTATTTGAAAAAATAAAAAAACTGGCTACAACAAGGGGCATATTGCACAGTTAGGTATGCGACGCAATCCGCCTGCGACACCATGCCCGAGTCGTTAGGCTGCATTAAATCAAAAGATGGTTAAACTAGATATTAAATCCAAAAACAGGATTGATAATAATAAAGTCAAGATAAGTGATAAATTGTTTTTAGTAGCAAGATATGTGGAAGAGAAATATGGAATTATTACTCCCCCCAATTACTGGGATGATGCATTTTCTAAATTTAAACAGGATGACAAGACTTATTACAGAAATTGGCTTTGGATATGTTATGTTGAGTGGGAAAGCTTAATTCCTCCAATTGAAGAAACTGAAGTCGTTTTTGGTAAAGAATTAGCAGACAGACTTAATTATTTGGATAAGAATGATTGGAAAGATTGTGAAGATGTTGAGGAGTTCTTGGATATTGATGGAAAAGGTGGCGAAACTCTTTTAGAATGGGCAAAGAAACATTTGATAAGCCTGGAGGTTGAGCATTAAGAAGAATAGATGTTCTGACAAGTTAGAAAAACAATTATAAAAAATCAGTAGAAAAATTAAAACGCAGCCTAACAAAGAGCATAGCCCACAGGCAGCCTGCGACGCAATCTGCCTGCGATACCATGCTCGGGGCGTTAGCAATAATATGTTATGATAAAAAGCTTCATAAATAGACTTGATAGATTAAGAGAAATAGATTCTTCAAATAGTTTATTTGGTTCCAAAAGATGGAAATACGGATTTAAAACTATCTCAGAAACCGAAATTCAAAATTTTGAGAAAGTAAATTCAATATCTATACCTAAAGAGTTTAGATCATTCATACTTGAAATAGGTTTCGGAACAGCAGAAAACTATGGCGCACCGTTCAATGGAGAATTGACTTTTTGTAATGATGATGATGACGAATTTCCAATTTCAGAGGGTTCGATTATTATTGCTGAACATGGATGTGGAATTGCATCATATTTAATAGTCAAAGGAGATTATTATGGACAAGTTTGGGTAATGTTAGGAGACTGTTCAACTAAACTAGAATCAAAAGACTACTTTGAGTGGTATTCAAATTGGCTAGATTCTGCGATTGAAAAATTAGAAGCAACCGATTAAAAAAAAATTGCTATCAAAGGGCATAGTTCACACCGCACTCACCATCAACACGACCTAAGTGCGATACCATGCCCGAATCGTTGCCACCCATAATAGATGAAAAAAGAATTCTATCTAGTATTTATAATTCTTACAATAGGATTTTGTCATAGATTTTTGAATTGGACTTTAAGTTCAGGCTATGATTCATTGCTGATATTCACAGGATTGATTCAATTAAGTCTATTGATTTTTTACACCATATATCTGATAATAGAAGAGAATAGAAAGTATATTATAGCCTTACTATTACTCTTAATTTTAGGATTTATAGGTGAATTACTCGATTTATTAAAATTAGTTGATAACACACTTTTAATGGCAATTGTCAATGTAGTTCATGTTCTAATATTAATTCAGATGGTAGTAGATACTCAAAAGAAAAGAGATTCAAGGCTCAAATTAATGAGTATTTTAATGTCTTTGACAATCCTTTCACGTTTTATATCGGTCTTAATTTTAGAAAGTACAGAATTCATTTATCCGTTGAATTTCATAGTCTTGATTTTGGGTTTTATGCTAATAATAGGGATTCAAAAGAAAGGATTAATAATAGAGCCTTATTTGAAAATAGTAACATTACAATATGCTCTAGGAACAATAACGGGCATTTTTTACATTTTAAATTAATAAAACGGTTGGCAACAAGGGGCATATTCCACAGGCAGCTATGCGACGCAACCTGCCTGCGATACCATGCCCGGGTCGTTGTGTTTAATATATGAAAAGTGATAAATCAGAAATTTTCCAAATCGAAGAAGGTCAAGGATTGGAAGTTTTAAAATTTGGTTTTAGTAGAGATGAAATTGAAGTAATACTTGGAATTCCTAGTGAAATAAAACAATATTCATACTCAGATGATAAAGCCAATTTAACTGAAACTTGGTATTATAATGACTTAGGGTTATCACTTAATTTTGATGAGGAGGATAATTGGCGACTTGGAACAATAGCTGTGGAATCTAAACTTTATAGATTTAAAGATTTTATTCCAATAGGTTTATCAAAAGACGAGCTTAGATATAAATTAGGAGTCGTAAATATAAATGATCTTCAATATGAAAATTGGAACTCAAAAGAAAAACCTACACATGAATTACTTTTTTCAGGCTCACTAGGAATAAACTTTTGGTTTGATGAAGACTGTGTTAGTCAAATACAATGGGGACCTGATTTTATAGATGATAATACAATAAATTGGCCGAGTTAAAATAAAAATAAACACAACAAGGGGCATATTACACAGGTCGGGTGCGACGCAACCCGCCTGCGACACCATGCCCGAGTCGTTACAGCTCATTGTGTTAGCGTGTGCAGAGCGGGGAAGTAGCGGATAAAAATTTGCGTATCTTGAGCTAACTTTCGATATAGGAAACTCGAAGAATGGACTTTTTAGATTTATTTTTTCTTGTGATTCTATCTACCAATTCGATTTTATCTCTGACAAGATTTGAGAATTATTGAAGAACGTAATTTTGAGTAACTTAAATGGAATCGAAAAGTTGGCGATAAAATTTGATTAGAACGTTTAGCGGAATATTAGCGGACAAAATGCGTATAGAAAAATTGCAGAGCGTAGCGAAATCGTAAGAAAAACGTCTGCAGAATATGAAGAAATAGTTTGCCGATTTATGGCGATTAAACAATAAAACCGATCTGTAACAAGGGGCATAGCACACAGGTCAGATGCGACGCAATCTGCCTGCGATGACCATGCCCATGTCGTTAGTGGCAATAAATTAAGATGATGATACCAAAGATTAAAGGAATAATAGATAGGCGAATTCTAATTAATTATCGAGTTGATAAGGATGTCCTAGCTAGTTTTTTACCTGAGCCATTCAAACCTAAATTAATCAATGGAAAGGGTATCGCAGGTATTTGTTTGATTAGATTAAAAGAAATAAGACCAAAAGGTCTACCTAAGCAAATCGGAATTTCATCTGAAAATGGAGCACACAGAATAGCTGTTGAATGGATCGAAAATAATAAATTAAAAGAAGGGGTTTATATTCCAAGGAGAGATACTTCTTCCAAATTGAACTCACTTGCTGGAGGAACGATTTTTCCTGGAATTCATCACTTAGCAGATTTTTCTGTTAAAGAAATTAATGGTAGTTATAAAGTGGGTTTTATAAGTGATGATGGAACCTCTTTATCAATAGAAGCTAACGAGACGGTTAGTTGGAACCAAGAAAGTGTCTTTGAAAATTTGGAATCTGTATCTGAATTTTTTGAAAGTGGTTCAGTTGGTTATTCTCCCGATAAAAGTGAATTTGATGGATTAGAACTCAAAGCCTACAATTGGAAAGTATCTTTGTTAGATGTAAAGGAAGTTAGATCGAGCTTTTTTGAGAATGAGAAGATTTTCCCTAAAGGTTCCGTGGAGTTCGACAATGCCTTATTAATGAGAGACATTGAACATGAATGGATTGGATTAAAAAAAATTAAAAAAAGCCACTAACAAGGGGCATAGTTAACACCGCACTAACCGTCAACACGACCTAAGTGCATTACCATGCCCGATTCGTTATAGGGCATTTGAAAAACCGCAAGAATCGGGTTTCATTACGTTTTGAGAATTGAGAATTTTGTCAAAACATTTAAAAAGAATTAATATGCAATTTGATTTTGACAATAAACAGAGAAAAGAAATACTCAAAACAGTATCTGAAAAGTTGGAGAACTATTATAGCTCAACAAAAGATTTTAAAACCAATCCTGATTTGAACATAAAAGAAATCAGAGAATCTATACTTACCAAAGAATTAGCTAATGGCATTAGCCCAGATAAAGCAATCGAGCATGTGATAAAAGGACTTGAGACCTTTTCAGTTCATACACCGCATCCTAAGTATTTTGGACTGTTCAATCCACGTTCTAATTATGCAGGAATCATTGCTGACTTAATCACAGCTACTTATAACCCTCAATTAGCTGCTTGGAGCCATGCCCCTTTTGCCGTTGAAGTTGAGGAGTTAATAATTAGGGAATTTGCAAATAAATTTGGATACGATGGAAATGCAGATGGTGTTTTTACAACTGGAGGAGCTGAAGCCAATCTTACAGCTATGCTCTGTGCTTTGAACCATAAATACCCAAACTTTGCTAAAGATGGAGCATTTGGTTTGGACAAAAAGCCTGTTGTTTTTTGTTCAGCAGAGGCTCACCACTCTATTCAAAAAGCAGCAAAAGTTGTTGGGATTGGGTACAGTCTTGTAGAATCAATACCAGTTACAGATGAATTAAAGCTGGACACAGAGATTTTACAGCAAAAACTAAATGAACTTGACTTATCAGTTTATTCGCCATTAATGATTATTGGAACTGCAGGAACTACTGGCACAGGTACAATTGACGAACTGAATCAACTAAGTTTCATTTGCAAAAAGAACAACATTTGGTTTCATGTTGATGCAGCTTATGGAGGCGGAGCAATTTTAAGCCAGGATTTGAAGCACCAATTAACAGGCATTGAAAAGTCTGATTCTATTACTTTTGATGCTCATAAATGGATGTCAGTTCCAATGGGAACAAGTATATTTTTGACATCGAAAAATGATATTCTCGGAAAAACGTTCAGAATTTCAACAGAATATATGCCTAAAGAGGCTGATAAACTCACGATTACCGAACCCTTTACACATTCTATACAATGGTCGAGGCGATTCATTGGTTTAAAAATATATCTTTCACTACTATTCTATGGTTGGCAGGGATATGAACAAACCATCAATCATCAGGCAGAGATGGGGCAGTATTTGAGAAATAAGTTATTAAAAAGTGGTTGGCTTATAAAAAACTATACAGGTTTGCCGGTTGTGTGTTTTACAAAAGCAGATTTTGAAACAGATACAAATTTCACAAAAGAAATATTGGATAAGATTTTAGCAAAAGGTAAATCATGGTTGTCTGTTTACCCTATAAAAGGAATACCTACTTTTAGGGCTTGTATTACAAACTATAATACTACTGAAAAGGAAATCGATGAATTGGTTGATGAACTAAATGATGAAGTTATAAGCTATGTTGGACAATAAAACACATCAATATAATAAAATTGCAGAAGCTATTGCATTTATAGATGATAACCATAAAGTGCAACCATCTTTAGACACAATAGCTGAACATGTAAATTTAAGCCCTTTTCATTTTCAGCGTCTATTCAAGGAATGGGTAGGAATTAGTCCGAAAAAATATTTGAAATTTATCAGTTCAAGTTATGCAAAGAGTTTGCTCAGGAAAAAAGAAAGCAACCTATTTGATACGGCTTTCGAAATGGGCTTATCTGGAACAGGAAGGCTTCACGACATGTTTGTAACGATTGAGGGCATGACTCCTGGAGAATATAAAAATGGCGGTTCAAGTCTGATAATCAATTATAGTTTTGCAGAAACTCCTTTTGGCGAAATCATAGTAGCAGCCACCAACAAAGGAATCTGCCATATGGCATTTAGCGAGAATAATGTATTAGCATTCAAGGAATTACAAGACATTTTCCCGAATGCAACATTCAATCAAAAAGTAGATAAATTTCAACAAGACGCTTTATTTATTTTCAGTAATGACTGGACTAATCTTAGTGAAATAAAATTACATTTGAAAGGAACAAAATTTCAATTGAAAGTTTGGGAAGCATTGTTATCAATTCCTTATGGAAATCTCTCTACTTATGGAGAAATAGCAGAAACGATTCAGCATCCAAAAGCATCGAGAGCAGTGGGAACGGCAATAGGAAACAATCCGATAGCCTACCTGATTCCATGTCATAGAGTAATTCAAAAATCGGGAAATATAGGTGGCTATCATTGGAATCCGACAAGAAAGAAAGCTATAATAGGTTGGGAAGCTTCAATATTGGAAAATGAATAAAAACGCACTACACCATTTTTTATAAGTAATGTCAGACAAAGTGCTAAATATCAAGGTTTGTAGCCCGCTCAAACATGGTAGAAGTTTGAAAGGAAACTACAGCGCAATCTGCGACAACTCATACAATTTACAGTTATCATTAATTAATGTCACATAAATGAATTATTGTTCAAATTGCAGTCATAAAATAGAATATGGAAGTGCCAATTTTTGTTCTAATTGTGGGGCAGAATTAATTGCAAGAAATAAGAAAAATATCGAACAAGATCTTTCCTTTAAAGAAAATTCGAATAATATTTTTTTAATTCTTCACCCTCAATATAATTTTCTTCACCAATTAACTACTAACATTTTTCATCTAGAATCTCTATTTTTTACTCTAATTATCAGTATTGTGTGGGGGACTGTATTATATATGAAATTAGGAGGAATATCTGTTGATGAGTACTTTTCAATTAATATTTTCTTTTCAAGAATTGAGGGAGTCTATATTTTCTACTCACTTTTAGCAATACCAGTTTTTATAATTAGACCATTAATTATACTCCTTTACAACTACCTAATATATAGTAATACAACTTACAGAATCAAGGAGAATGAAATAGAGTATTGTGAGAGTTTTATAACTGAAAATTATAGTTCTATTGAATATAATAAAGTAATAGAGGTACACCTTAGAAAAGGTATAATTCAAAAATTATTTAAATTAGGTACCATATTTTTAGAAACACCAGGGAGTGGTGATGGTAGGAATGGTATTCTAATAAAAGATATATGTAATTATGAAGAAGCATATAAATTAATTAATTCATTAGTACGAAAAAAATGATAACAAGGGGCATATTTGATAGGCAGCTATGCGACGCAATCCGCCTGCGATACCATGACCGTATCGTTGGCAAGAATAAATAAACTTTAAAAACTACCTATAACTTATGTACAAATATATTTACATTTTTTTACTTATGTCAGTACTACTTTTTTCAAAATGTACTAACAACGTAAAAACAAATGAAATGAAAACACAATTGGGGTATTTTGACCAGATTAATGAGATCCCAGACAGCGTTCAAGTAGAAGGTATTACAATCAAAAATCTATTTAAAAATCAGATTTTAGCTCATCAATCTGGGTATGATAGTACTCTGATTACAGACAAAGTTTATCTAAGTCATCAAGCCTTTTGGGACAATTGTTATGGGATGATTTTCGGAGAAGAAAATAGTCATAAGTTCCAAACAACCAAAGGGATGATCGCATGGAATAGAACACTTTATCCTGAAAATAAAAGCATGTTTGATGAAAGAGCTAAAGTTTTAATAGAGCTTAAATTAGATTCATTGCTAAAAACAAATTTGAAAAAGTTCAATGATTTGGTTCCATATAAGGTAGAGTCTACAATCGGAATTTTATTTACACCATTGATAGGTATAGGTTTTGGAGGTTGTAATAAGGATCAATTTTGTATAGAACTCAATAATACAGATTATGAAATAGCTTATCTGATTGAAAAAGGTTTACCTCATGAATTAAATCATTTAGCTTATGAACCATTGAGAGGTGATGATCCTAAATTTCAAACAGCTTTAGGACAAGTTCTAGATGAAGGTTTTGCTTGCTATTTTGCATGGAAATTTTTTGAAGGTGAAATGACTAAATATGAAGCTGTTTCTAATATGAGTGAAAGTGATTGGAATTGGTTTGTTCAAAATGAGAAAGCAATTTTTGAAAAATTACAAGAATATTTCGACGACGAAAGTGGGGATAATCCAATCTTACGAAACGATAAACTCAAACTTTTTCCTGATGCTCCTCAAGGTTTAGCGTATTGGCTAGGTTTTAGAATTGTTGAAAAATATGTTGAAAATCATGGTGAGAATAGCTGGAAAGATATTTATGAACTAAATATTGAAGATGTGCTGGATAAAAGTGGGTACGATGAATATATTAGTGAATTATAAAAACTTTTGCCAAAACGCAGGCAGAAGAGACGCAATCTACCTGTGAAACCATGCCCGAATCGTTACCAATAACTATAAAATTAAATGAGATACTTTTTACTATTTGTAATTTTTTGTTCTTGTTCATTGAAAGAAAGTGAACGTACCCAAAAACTTAAAAATACAGATAATACCGTTTTTGTTTTTCATGATGCAAAATATGACTCTCATGTTCAGTTAGAAAAGAATGGGGGAAGACTCGGCAGTGTTTTGCCTTTAGGTTTGGTTCTTTATAAAGATCAAAAGCAAAATGACTTTAAATCTTTTATACCCAATCAAACAGTAGATACCTTGGTTATTGACTCCCGTAATGATGAGTTTTTAGAAATCATACACCGTTACAAAGCGATTGAAGATATCCACTTTTTGATCAAGGCAGGAGATACGGTGAATATTTTTTACGACAGCATTGGTTATCCAGTACTTGAAAGCTCTATAAGTGATGATTTTACCAAACTGTATAATTTCAGAAAAGATATACGCACTACAATAGAAGTAAATACACACCTTTTTGAACCTCAAACAATCTTAAAATCAGAGTATAATACTGCCAAATATTACTTATATAAAGAATCCAAAGAGAAATATCATTCTATATTTGAGAACAAGGCATTCTATGATGTAGATACACTTGTCAGACAGCATCAATCTTTCAAAGAAAAGTACTTTAAAGCTTTACAAACTACTTCTTTAGAACAGTCTAATCGATCATTAGTATATCAAGAATATTTTAAGCAGATACTGAAACTAGATACATATTATATTCGCTTGATGCATAATTCTCGTCTTGATCAAGGACTTACAGCTAGAGACATATATCCAATTTTTAATGATAGTCTGATTGATTATCCATCCTATAATCAATTCTTTCAATTGTATTTGGCAATCATTGAATATAAGCGGGACAATATTGTTCATATTAGAAAATCGAATAGTATTACCCCTCATTACAGGCAAGTCTTCGAAAACCTTAGATTGAATGATTCCATTCCTGAAAAAACAAAATGTCTTCTCAGTAGGATTTTGATCAATGATATGGTTGAAGACAAGAACGCTGATTTGTTTAGAACACTAGCTGAGCATAAAGAAATGTTTAGTGATTCTACTTTTCTTACCGAATTTGAGGAAAAAAACAGGCTTACCGAAAGTGAAAATACAATTCTTCTAGAGTCTCCCGATGGTGAAATTATAGACTTTTTTAATTTACTGAAAAATGGGAAGGAAGACGAATACTACATTGAATACTGGGCGACTTGGTGTAAACCTTGTATAAAGGAGTTTCCTTATTTGAAAGGATTAGCAGAAAAACTTGCCAATGAAAATAAAAAAGTAATTGCTTTATCTTTAGATGAGGAATCAGGTAAATGGAAAGATTTCTTGAGACAAAAGGACTTTATTGATAAAGAAATTTTACACTTTAGAGTATATAATCAGTTCTCTTCAAAGAAGTTGAAATCTTATCAAATAGAAAGTATTCCTAAAAATATGGAGTTCTTTAAGAATGGAAATATCAAGACTCTTAATGCTCAGCGTCCAAGTCAAATCCTAACAGTAAAATAATATTGGTGACAAAATGCATATTGCACCTCTCAGCTATGCTGATGAAGCTTCTTCTTATCCTTAATCATATAAATTTAGTATTTTAAGGTCAATAATGTAAACATCCATACGTCGCAACAAGCCTTACGTGATATCCAGTCGTTAGCTACAATTATAAGTTGAGAACTCTCGAGAATCATATTTGGAGTATTTTAAATCATATCTAGAATTCAAATATAGGTGGTCTATTGAAAATTTTGATTGATGGAACAGTATAAGATAAAAAAGAGTGAAGCAAAGAGAATTGTTTATCAACAATTGCCAAAAAAGATTTTAGTATTGATTCTCGTAATTGGATATTTCCTGTACGTCTGTATTACTCTTCTTATAGATTTTGAAACTAATACTATCCTTATAGTTACAGGATTATTGATTGCTTTGTCAATTTCAACTTTCTTTGTTGTAAATGACGTTAAGAATACAATAAATGAACTATCAGGTTCTTATTATGAATTAGTAGATAACAAGCTATACCACATTTTATCTAGCGGGGACACAGTAACAATAGACTTAAAAAACTTGAATAAAATTACAGTTAACAGTAAAGGGATAATCATTAGAACGTTTAATCGTAAATATTATCTCTCAAACAAAATCACAAACAGTAGTAACCTCTTTAACCAAATAAAGAGATGTAGACAGTAATTATATTTAAGTTTTAAAACTTGAAATAATTGTGGCTGTAATAAAGAAGGGATATAAACCACTTAGTCAATTAAATGACTAAGTGGTTTTTCTGTTTTCAGGCCTAAACTAAAAGAAAGTAAAGATAAATGTAGTCCCATAATCCTTTTACTTCTGAATAGTGATAAAGTAGGTTATGACAGTATTTGAGTTGCGATAAATATATTTTCAAAAATTGTAATATTTACCATTACGCTTTAAAACACAGGAGGTTAACATTGTATAATTTATCCATATTTTAAGGGTTCGGGACCAATTTTATGCTCATTCATTTTTTTGATTTTCTTTCTTATCCTTTTCTATCGTTTGATGTTTTAATCAGTTATATATCTTCTTTAATTAGTTGAATAAGATCGACTCTCTATCAAGATCACATTAGTATTCTTCTTGAAGTTTTTGAGAGTGTTTTTTAACTAATAATAGCACAAATGAGAAATTATATATTAGCACTAGTTTTATCCTGTTTACCATTTCAGCTTTTTGCTCAAATGGGCGTTAATGATTCAATACCTGTATTAGGAAGGTGGTCAAAAGAACGTATCAATAAATGGTATGCAGATCAGCCTTGGATGGTTGGCTGTAATTATTATCCTGCAACTGCAATTAATCAGATAGAAATGTGGCAGGAATCCACTTGGGACCCTAAACAAATAGATAAAGAGCTTGCTTGGGCTGAGGAAATAGGTATGAATACATTAAGAGTGTATTTGCATGATTTAGTTTGGGCAGCCGATGAACAAGCTTTCTACCAGCGAATGGATGATTTTTTAACTATCTGCGAAAAGCATAAAATACGTGCATTTTTTGTCTTCTTTGACGATTGTCATTTCCCCAATCCAAGTTTAGGTAAACAACCCGAACCCGTCAAAGCATATCATAACTCTGGATGGGTAAATTGTCCTTCTCGTGAGTTAGCACATCGTTATGCTATTGGAGAGGTGAGTGAGGTAGAAAAAGCTCATCTAAAGAATTATGTTCAAAGAACTATGTCACGATTTAAAGATGACAATCGAGTAGTGATGTGGGAATTATATAACGAACCTGGAAGAGGAACAGGAGAAGAAGGCGATATGGCAAAAGTAAAAGTCCGTAGTGCGATTGGAGATCAATCAAAACAATTAGTCTATGATTCTTGGGTTTGGGCAAGAGCGATAAATCCATCGCAACCTATAATGTCTACTACTGCGGGGAGTATTGGGCAAATAAATATTAGAATAAATCGTATTAATTCAGATTTGCATTCCATTCATACATACGGGCCTCCAAAGGGAGTTCGTGCTAGAGTGAAAGAGTATCAAAAAGACGGACGTCCTGTGATTGTGACAGAGTGGCTAGCTCGAACACGTAATAGTACTGTGGAAGATTGTCTGCCTGTAATGAAAGAGCTAAATGTTGGAGCTATTAATTGGGGCTTTGTATCGGGCAAGTCTGGAACGATTTGGGATTGGAAAAGTAGAAAAGATGCAGAAGGTAAAAAACGTAGCGTAGTACATGAGCGCGAAGTAGGAAATATTGTGAAAAAGGGTGAGGAGTTTCCTGAGCCAGAAGTTTGGTTTCACGATATATTTAGAATGGATGGTTCTCCATATAGCCAATCTGAAATAGAGATTTTTAAACAATTGACAAAAGACAATAAGGCAAGTTATCCCTCAAAGTAGATCGTTTAAGCTTTGCTTTTGTATTTCTAAAAATATGAATTTCCTAGAAATATCAATTGCAGTCTACCCTCAGTTTTTTGATAACTTTTAAAGTCAGTTTAAAAAACTACTCATTTGAAAATAGATATCGACAACTCTTCGGTACTGATATTTTTTAAAGCAATATTTAGTCAATTGTTTGAAGATATTTTTTAAGTCTCCAAGGTAACCGCAAAGAAAGAAAATGAGCCATCCTAAATCTCTATTTAGAATGGCTCATTTTTGGTATTTGTAATAATTCTATGATTATTATCTTTTAATAAAGGAAGTACAACCAATACCTTCCATACATAAAAAATACAATCCTGGCTTTAACTGGTTCACAGGAATTGAAGATTGATTTTCAAAACTTCCTACTTTCTGCCCCAGAGTATCAAAAATATGTATGATACCTTTATTTCCATCTTTTGTAGTTATATGAATAAAATCATCAGATGGATTTGGGTATAATTTAAAGCCTTGTTCAGTTTTTAAATCATTGCTTGTAATTCTCTCACTTACATTTATAGTAAAGGTAAATTCGCCACTACACTCATCCTCAGAATTATATTGTACAGTATATTCTCCAGCCATTGAAAGGTCAATGTTATTTAGTTCTAGCACTTCAAAGCCAGAGGTTTGGTACATGTTTGTACCATTTGACCATTCGTAATTCCAAGCGTCACCATTCAACCACAGCTGCAGATTATCACCTTCGTTTACATTAATCACATCAGCTACTTGTGCGCCAGAATTATTCACATTGTAGTAGAATTTCACTTGCTCAAGACCACAGGCAAAACCAGGGTCACAGCCAAAGATTTGAATGTTTTGAGTAGTTTCATCATCTATATTGAAGTAAGTTTCTTTGTCTTCTTCTTTAATACATTGGTTGTCAATAAAGACATTTTTAAACGTGATGTTCTTCATCCAATATACATCTCCGTTTGAAAGCTTTGAACCTTCAATAAGCGACTTCATAGCTCTAGGAGTTTGCTGATATCCGTTTCCATCGAAAATGACTTGCTGACCTGATACATAGATGTTTTCCATAAAGATACCATCTACGCTACCAACTTCATTGGTGAAATCCGTAGGAAGCTCATAGTTGCCCACATCTATCTTTCTTGAATTGTTATGTAGATTAACCAAGGCAGGGATATTTCCATCAACCCATAGATTTTTGATTCTAACATTAGAACCATTCATATCAAAATCTATCTGAGACATAACGATACCATTATTGTTTCCAATATTCCTCCACTCTGGATAAATAATGTAATTATTCGTCATTGTAGAGTTTTCGGTATGGTAGCCGCCATCCCAGCCCAAACACATAATCGAACCATTGAAACCTTGCCAAATTACATTATTTGTGATCGTTAGTCCCTTATTGTAGAATACATCATCACAAGCTCTGAAAAAGCAGTGATCAACGGTATTGTCTTCCCCCCAAGGTCTTGCACCATCGTTATTGGGGTGCCAAGCCCAGTATTTCATACGGTAGTAATTTGCTTTTCCTGACCCCATATTTACACCATGGCTAGCTCCATCACAAACGATGATACCCTCTATGGAGTTGTTATTTCCACCAAGTCCAATATGAGACTCTAGTGGCTCAAAGGAATCAACACCCAAAATTCCACCATTATTAGCTAAGTTTTTAGACCATTTGAAATCTCTTCCTGTCAAAACTCCTCTACCAAATATTTTTACGTTGTTGACCTTATTTCCGTAAATACGGCCATGAACATAAGCTCCCCCTTCAAAGTAAACTTGTTTGTTATCTGCCATTACTTCTGCTAGGTTACCGACTGTGCTTGAAAATTGTGCTCTTAGATCGTGATATCCTTTCGGAAAATATATGGTGCTTGCCTGAGTCATTTCTTCAATACTTGATTGCTCACTATAAACATGAACGGAAGCATCATTTTTATCAGGTACATTAGTTTCCAAGGGTTCTCCAAAGATCATAAGCATATGTTTGACCACTCCGTCACTTGTATGTTGGTTATCAGCAGATTTGAAATTTATAGAAATATAGTCAGCTTTCTCAAGTTCAAATGTAATGGTTTTTCCATCTGTTGAACGTTCAAATTCAATGTCGAATGGCGAAGGAACAATCTCAATATCTGACGAACCATCTCCAAAGAGTTTTTCTACTTCAATTTGTACGGGTTGAGAAAAATCAGATGAAAATTCAGTCCAGTTAAAAGTACGTCCGCCTCTAAATTCTGCAGCAAAATTAGGAATCTCGATATCTTTTGATTCTGACATGATCACTTGAGATGCGATTACCTCTGAACCTTGAATAATTCTGACTGCATATTTATCAGATAATAAAGCCTCACCTTCTTCAGTTGGCCAATCGTAAGTGACAATTTCTTGTGCTTGAGCAAATAATGCACAGGTTGATATTAGAAAAAGTAAAATTAACCTCATAGCTATCTCTTTATTTTTAAGCTTAACTTAAATGTTATCGGCTAAGTAAACTAGAATAGATATACCATCTTTTTGTCATGAATCACTAAAAGGTCATTTCGGCAATTACTGTGGAAACTAAGGCTAATGTTTACTTCAATTTATCATTCTGATTCATCTTAATAATTCCATTTTTCATTCAGATTTCATTTAAAATTTTAGTCTTGATAGTATGAAAATGAAGATTCTTTCTTTTGACCTTTTAATGCTATTGAGTATTTCTTTTCGAGAAATAAAATATTGTTAGGTTTTGAAATTGATCGTAATGAACTTCGAAAAGTACTTTCAGTACAATTCATTCTTAGTAAACCAAAAAAGCATTTTTCAGAATAAAATAGATCAATTCAGCTAAAGTGGGCTGTATATATTTGAACAAGTCGATATATCATTCCTCAGGTGGTATTGGTGCGTGTTTAATTTGTGGTAAATTCTAATCTGAAAAATAGAACGATGAAATTTTTTGTAGATACAGCAAACTTGGAAGAAATTCAAGCGGCGTATAACCTAGGTGTACTTGATGGCGTTACAACAAATCCATCTTTAATGGCAAAAGAAGGTATTGCAGGTGAAGAAAATGTGATGGCGCATTACAAAGCAATCTGTGATATTGTAGATGACAAAGTAAGTGCCGAAATTATTTCTACTACTTATGATGAGATGATAGAGGAAGGTGAAAAATTGGCGGCAATTGATCCAAAAATTGTATTGAAACTTCCTGTTATAAAAGATGGGATTAAAGCTATTCGATATTTTACAGACAAAGGTATTCGTACAAACTGTACATTAATTTTTTCAGCAGGTCAAGCATTATTAGCTGCCAAAGCTGGTGCAACTTACGTTTCTCCTTTCTTAGGAAGATTAGATGATATTAGCATGTCGGGAGTAGGTTTGATTGAGGAAATCAAAACGATCTTTGACAATTATGATTTAGGTACGGAAATCCTTTGTGCTTCAGTAAGACATTCAACGCACTTATTGGATTGTGCTAAGTTAGGTGCAGATGTGGCTACTTCGCCATTGTCAGTATTCTTACAGTTATTAAAACACCCACTTACCGATAGCGGACTAGAAAAGTTTTTGGCAGATCATGCCAAAGTAAATGAACAAGTAGTACAAGAAGCATAGATTCTTTTTAACATAACTATTGAAGCGGTGAGATACTTTTCACCGCCTTCTTTTTTTTAAAAAACATCAATCTCATGGAAAATAATTTATTAGAAGATATATCTGTATCACAGAAGGCAGCAAATAATATCAGAATATTATCTGCTGCAATGGTTGAAAAAGCTAAATCGGGGCATCCTGGTGGAGCAATGGGTGGAGCTGACTTTATCCATGTCCTCTACAGCGAATTCTTAAAATATGATCCGAAAGACCCGACTTGGATCAACCGAGATCGTTTCTTTTTAGACCCAGGTCATATGTCTCCAATGTTGTACAGTGTTTTGGCTATGCAAGACAAGTACTCTATGGAGGAATTGAGTAATTTCAGACAGTGGGGAAGTCCTACACCAGGTCATCCTGAGGTTGATGTCTTGAGAGGAGTTGAAAATACATCTGGACCTTTAGGGCAAGGACATGCGATGGGAGTTGGTGCAGCAATTGCAGAACGATTCTTGGCAGCAAAGTTTGGTGAATGGATGTCGCATAAAACTTATGCTTATATTTCAGATGGTGGTATCCAAGAAGAAATTTCTCAAGGTGCAGGTCGCATTGCTGGGTTCTTGGGATTAAGCAATTTGATCATGTTCTATGATGCTAACCAAATCCAACTTTCTACGACGGTAGATGAGGTCACAAATGAAGATACAAAAGCGAAATATGAAGCTTGGGGTTGGAATGTGATTGTGATTGATGGAAATGATCATGAGCAAATTCGAAAAGCTTTGTATCAGGCTCATGATGAAACTGAAAAACCAACTCTAATTATTGGAAATACAGTAATGGGTAAAGGAGCCTTAGGTGAAAAAGGTGAGTCTTATGAGGCAATGACATCTACTCATGGTCAACCACTTACTGGTGCAGGTGCGTCTTTTGTGAAAACCGTTGAAAACTTGGGAGGAGATGCAGAAAATCCATTCCAAATTTTTCCAGAAGTAGCAGCACTTTATGAAGATGTACGAGAATTCAATCAATCTTATGCACAAAAGAAAAAGCTAGATGCTGCTGTTTGGGCAGAGGAAAATCCAGAATTGGCAAAAAAGCTATCGGATTTTTATGAAATGAAGACGATTGAGAATGTAGATTTCTCTCAGATTGAACAACAAGAAGGAGTAGCAACAAGAGCTGCATCTTCAAAAGTACTTTCCGTTTTTGCTGAAAAAGTAGAAAATATGATTGTTTCATCAGCGGACTTGAGCAATTCAGATAAAACAGATGGCTTCTTGAAAAAGACAACAGTGATTACGAAAGAAAACTATGGCGGTGGTTTCTTACAAGCTGGAGTTTCTGAGTTGACTATGGCCTGTTTAGCTAATGGTATGGCATTGCACGGTGGTGTTATTCCGGTCGTCGGAACATTCTTTGTGTTCTCCGATTATATGAAACCTGCTTATCGTCTTTCTGCTTTAATGGAATTACCTGTAAAGTATGTTTGGACACACGATGCTTTCCGTGTAGGAGAGGATGGACCAACGCACCAACCTGTGGAACATGAAGCGCAAATTCGTTTGATGGAGCGTTTGCAAAATCATAATGGAGAAAACTCGATGTTGGCCCTTCGTCCTGCAGATGCAGATGAAACAACCGTAGCTTGGGAAATGGCATTGAAAAATGTGAAAACTCCTTCGGCACTTGTGTTATCAAGACAGAATATCAAAGCACTTCCATTGGAAACTGGAACAAGGTATGAAGCTTCAAAAAGTGCTGAAAAAGGTGGATATATCGTTAAAGATGTAGAAAATCCTGATATTATTTTAGTGGCAAGTGGTTCTGAAGTTTCAACATTGGTTGCAGGAGCAGAACTTCTCGAAGAATTAAAAGTTCGTATTGTTTCAGTGCCTTCAGAAGGTCTGTTTAGAAAACAAGAAAAAGCATACCAAGAAGAAGTACTCCCTGCTTCAGTTCCAAAATTTGGGCTAACAGCAGGTTTACCTGTTACTCTTTTAGAATTGGTAGGAGATCAAGGAAAAGTTTGTGGCTTAAATCACTTTGGTTATTCAGCTCCGGCAAGTGTTTTAGATGAAAAATTTGGTTTCACAGCAACTTATGTTGCGCAAGAGGTAAGAGCATATTTAGCCTCTTTGAAGTAAATACCAATCGGTAGATAAAGTAGATAAAAAAGGTTTTCCCTTTTGTAAACGTTACAGATACCGCCTCGTCATTTTGACAGGCGGTATTTTTTTTGAATCAAATTTAGGACTAAAAACCGATGAAGGTGTAGCCTTTTACCCAATATGATGTTGTGTATTCTTATTAGGCTTTTAAGTATGTATTAAAACTCAAAACTGATAAGAATAATCTTATTGTCCATAGTGATTAGAAGTATCATAAAGACAAAATTTTGAAACAAAAGGATTATTAAATCTTCATATGAATAGTAATATTGACACTTGAAAGCTGATTATTACATCACTACTGACAGCTTTTAATCTTTCTCAAAAAGCGAAAGAGAAACCCAAAAAGCCTCCTCCCAATTAGACAGGGATGCTGTCTAAAATATGGTACGATCACTAGTGAAATAGTGAATATGATCACAATACTAAATGCTTAATTCTTTACCTCAGAAGGGTAGTAGAATGCAAATTATTCTATTACTGTTTTTCAGCTTTGCAGTAAGCAATACAGCAAATGCACAGCAAAAAAATGTGCTATTTATCATGGCTGATGACTTTAATAACTGGTTAAATAAAACTGGTTATTATCCTGATGCTATCACACCAAATTTGGATGCACTCGCAGACAAAGGCGTTCTTTTCACAGATGCACATGCTTCTTCCCCTGTTTGTAATCCTTCTCGAAATGCTATTTGGTCGGGTATTCGACCGTCTACCTCAGGAATTGACAATAATAGTGGCGGATACATCCGTGATATTTCAGGTTTTGAAAAGGTGATTACCATGAATGAGCACTTCCAACGCGAGGGCTATCATTTATTTGGAGGTGGAAAGCTTTATCACCCTGGAAATATGAATAACGAAAAGGCTGATCCGAACAATTGGGATGAGTTGTATAAAAAGGGTACGGGAAGTCCTGGAGGAGCATCTTATCAGTGGGCATCTCCAACAGATGCCTTGTTCAAATGGAGTGCAGGAGAGTTTAAGCTTGAAGATGCAAATGATACCAAACTTGCGAATGCCACGGCAAATTGGATTCAAAGTTACCAAGGAAATAAACCCTTTTTTGCAGCCGTAGGTCTTTTCAGGCCACATTTGCCTTGGAATGCTCATAAGCAATTCTTCGATATGTTTTCGCCTAATAACTTGCCTTATCCGAAAGGATATTTAGCCAATGATGACGAAGATGTTCCTACAAATTATAATGGTAGAGAAACATATGAACAAGTACAGGCTGATGGAAAATACAAAGATGCTTTACGTGCTTATCTGGCAAATATGGCTTATGCCGATTACAATGTTGGAATCATGCTTGATGCCTTAGAAAATAGTGTGCATAAGAATAATACAATTGTGGTTTTTATTGGTGATCATGGTTGGCATTTGGGTGAAAAAGATCGTTTTAGTAAACATGCAGTCTTTGATATCGCACATCGAACCACTATGATCATCTACGATCCGAGTGCAGCAGACAATGGAAAGAAGTGTACGAAAGTAGTGAGTTTACAAGATTTATATCCAACATTAGTTGCTTTATGTGGAATCGAAGAGAAGTCAGATATTCAAGGAAATGACATATCTCCGCTATTACGAGATGTAAATGATAATGCTTGGGATAAGCCTATTTTTATGTCGTATAGTGGGACACAAATTGTCAAAACGAACAAATGGAGATTGATTGATAATGGAAATAATAGTCAGCTCTATGATATAGAAAACGACCCTTATGAATGGACTAATCTTTATGGACAAAATGGATATACCGAAAACTCCGCTACAGTAACTTCGCTTCGCTCAGAAATTTCACAAATGTTGCAAGAAGGGAATCAACTTTCTGTGGTGAAAGGTTATGGACAAACTGGAAATGGCACAGCTCCTACAGAATATACAGGAGAGGAAAGTCCTTCTCCTTGTAATGGAATTCAAGATATCACAGACCTCAGTGCTACGGTCAATTCCTGTTCTGAAATACAACTTTCTTGGTCAGCAATCCCTTGTGCCACACAATACATTGTAAGAAGAAAAGCAAATGGAGCTACAACTTATACAAATCTAGGAACGGTTGTGCAGAATTCCTTTACGGATACAGATGTACAAGAAAATAACAATTACATCTATCAAGTAAGACCTTATGATGGTACCACGAAAAAAGTCTCCAACAACCCAAGTGTAAATACCTCAAACTGTGTTATTCCAACTTCAAGCTTTTTGTATATCGATCATAAATCAAGTGGCAAACGCTTGACGGATAGTAATGGCGTAACAACTAAGGGAGTCGGGAATACAGGAAATTGGGTACAATGGGAACAAGTGCCAACAAGCAATGACTATTTCTATTTAGTGCTCAGAGCAACGGGTGAAAAATTAGGAAGTTCTGACGGTGAAAATGTTTCAATGTTTGAGGCTTCAAATACTTCTGATCTAGTTCAATGGAAATGGATTAGGGTGGATAACACTTGGAGTAGATTAGAAAATAAAGCCCATACCCAATGGTTACATGTGAAGCCCGATGGTATTTCCAATATGAGAATTGGACCATTATCTTGGACAGGAGATAATACACAATGGAAGTATACTTCGGTTTCAAGTAACAGCCGAAAATCTGAAGAATTCGCTATCGAGACAGGATTTAGAATAGCACCTAACCCTGCTGGTGATTTATTGTATATCATTGGAGCTAAAACTCAAACAGAAATCAATATCTACAGCTTAGAAGGAAAACATCTATTAAAGTCAAAAGGTAAATTGGTTGACATTAGCTCATTAAAAAGAGGACTTTACATCGTTCAGATTGAAGAACATTCACTCCGTCTCATCAAAGAATAATCAATAAACACACATATCTAAAACTAAGCCTTTTTATAAGGCTTGGTTTTTCTCTACAATTTTAAACTATTAAAAAGTTAGCACATGAAACAAGTTCTACTACTCTGTTTTGTCTTTGTGTTTGCTATTTTTCAGGCAAATGCAACTGTAATTACCTATCCCAGTAATCACTCAGATCAGTATCTACCAACTTCAGATTATTATACTGTAACTGTAAAACAAAATGGGAATACTTATAACACCATTGTATACATGAGCGAATCGAATGCCGATAATAACAGTCGTGCTCAATCGATTCTAAATAACTCAATTTCTTGGACCAATTTTTCCTTTTCAGGAGCTGTAACGGTTAGAGTTCAATTGAAGTCGGGGCAAAATAAGGTAACATATCCTTCAGCCAGTATTTTACCGAAAAGTAAAGGGATTACACCTGTCAAAATCAACAACACAACTTTGGAATTCACAATCACAGAGGCAGGGCAATATTCTGTTGAATTTGGTACAGATGGCTATGAAAATGGCCTAATGATTTTTGCAGACCCATTAGAGACAAGGTCAGCGCCAACAGGCTCTGATGTCAAAGTTTGTGACCCTTGTAATCAATCTGACTTAAATAATCTTTCGGGCTATACCGCCGTTCATTTCAAAGATGAATTTCATCCGATTAATACTTGGCAAGTACCGACCAATATCAAAGAAATTTATATTGCTGGAGGTGCTGTGGTACGTGGAGCGATTCACTTGATGGATGCAAATAATGATAATACACTCGTACATGGAAGAGGAATTGTTGATGGTGGAGGACTCTATTATCCTTGGACCTCACTGAAAACACACGGGATGGAAAGTACAACTACAGTTAGTGGTGTTACAGTGGAAGGAATTACATTCTCACAGGCAGGGGCATTTTTTGTCCGTCTTTTGGGAACCGATAATAAAATGGATTGGATTAAGACCATTGGAGGGTGGAATTTTAACAATGATGGATTGGTCGGCTATACAAATACAGAAATCACCAACAGTTTTGTATGGGCCGATGATGATGGAATTAAACTTTATAGGGATAATCAGACAGTAGATAATATCGTTATGTGGCACTTGGTAAATGGTGCTTGCTTCCAATGGTGTTGGAATTCAGTTTCTGCAAAAAATGTAAGGGTTTCCAACGTAGATATCATTCATGGACAATGGCCAGGAGATGGACAAAACCAAGGTGTTTTTAATGCAAGAGGTAGCTCTACCACTAGTGGTACGGGTACGCAAACCGATTGGATTTTTACCAATATCAATGTAGATACAGAGGTTAAAGTATTATTTAATCTCGCTCCCAAAACACCGCATTACATCAATGATATAGAGTTTAATAATATTTCCGCAAAGACAAGTTCGGGGGTAATCAACCGCATAGCAGGCTACGATGCAAACCATAAGGTAGATAATGTTCGGATCAATAATTTGGAAATGAACGGGACTTGTATTGATGATGGCAATAAGTCTTCCGCAGGGAATTTCAGTATTTCAAATGCTACAAATGTTAGTTTTAGCTGTTCGTCTACACCACCAACGGGTAACGATCCAGAAGATATTTCAGACCTTGCGCTGAGTAATATTTCATGTAATTCGGTCACACTTTCGTGGTCAGATACCAATGGCGAAGATGCTTATCGTATTCGTAGAAAAGTAAGTGGAGAAAGTACTTTTACTACCCTTACCGATGTTAGTGCTAATGCCACTTCTTATACCGATGGTAGTGCGGTAGCAAATACTTCTTATGTATATCAAGTTCGCCCAATGGTTGCTGGAGTTGCAGTGGCAGTGTCGAACCAACCTACGGCAAATACACCAAGTTGTACTGCTACAGGCGTGGTTTTGCCAGCTAAAATAGAAGCGGAAGATTATGATAATCAAAGTGGAATTCAAACCGCAGGGACATCGGATGCAGGTGGTGGAGATTATGTAGGTTGGATTGCAACAGGAGATTACATTGAATTTGATGTAGATGTACCAACAGCGGGTACTTATGATTTTGCCTATCGAGTAGCCTCGCAAAGTAGCGCAATTAAATTTGACTTAAAAGAAGGAAACAATGTACTCACTTCAGCAAATGCAGCAACTACAGGAGGATGGCAAGTTTGGAAAACAGAAACAACAACCGTAAATCTTTCTGCGGGAACGCAAACATTACGAATCCTAGCTACTGGAGGCGGATGGAATATCAATTGGATTGAGTTTACAGAGAGCACACCAAATGTGGGTACGAGCGTTCTTTATATCGATCATAAGGCAAGCGGGATGCGTCTGACAGATAGTGGAGGTGTAACGACTAAGGGAACAGGAAATACGGGTGATTGGGTACAATGGGAACAAGTGTCAACAAACAATGGATACTTCTATTTGATTTTGAAAGGTTCTGGAAGAAAATTAGGCAGTTCAGATGGAATTAATCTTGCAATGTTTGATGCTACGAATACGTCAAATGATGTGCAATGGAAATGGATTTCGGTGGATGCGACTTGGAATCGATTGGAAAATAGAGCACACACCCAATGGCTACATGTAGGTAGCGATGGAGTGACGAACATGAGAATAGGTCCAACAAGTTGGACTGGTGATAATACCCAATGGACATATATTCAAGTCAGTAACAATTCTAGGATTGCAAGTACATTCATTGAGGCTAAACCAGAATTAAAGATAGGACCTAACCCTACTAAGGATGTTGTGTATGTTTTTGGAGCTACTTTTGATGATATGGTAAATATCTACAGTCTTGACGGAAAACTGAAAGTCCAACAAAAAGGCTCATCCGTGAATGTAAGTAGTCTTAAAGAGGGCATTTACATTCTGAAGGTGAATTCAGAAACCTTTAAACTCGTCAAAGAATAAATTTGATCAGTCATGGAGCTTTTAAGCTAGCTCCATGACTTTTTTCATCTCAGATTTTTTTATGTATAGAATCCTGTTGAGTTTATTGAGCGTTTTTACATAAGAAATAGCTGAAATTAACTTATTGATGTTAGTTAAAGGATAAACATTTAGCTTTTCATTGAGATTAAGATTTAAGCCGATATGGTTGATTTAGGGCTTCAGGTTTTTGTTTCATTTCTTACTCAAACAGGCAATTTATATAGATGAAAGAATGATATGTAAATGTTATAAAGACCTTATTATGCATTCATAAAGACTTAGAAACTATGAAAATAAAAAAGTTGAAATTCATTTTAATTATCTACTCTGTTTTTACATTTTCATACTTAAATGCCCAAGAAAGGGATAAGATTTTTCTTGAAGAAAATGGCTGTGTGTCTGTTGAAGCAGAGCATTTCTATAAACAGACTCAAAATCAACATAGAGAATGGGTAGTGATAGATAGTGATCAGTATAAATATGCCGATCAGGATGGAGATAAAGGGGAGTATGCTACCGCTTGTGCGGCAACCTTTATTGAACTTTTGCCAGATACAAGACGAACTCATGCAGATAAGTTGGTGAAAGGAGAAAACTTTAGTGGAACTCCTGGAATAGCAGTAGTGGAATATCAAATCTATTTCAATACACCAGGCAAATATTATGTTTGGGTCAGAGCTTTTTCAACAGGTACAGAAGATAATGGAATTCATGTCGGATTAGATGGTGAATGGCCTGAATCAGGAAAAAGAATGCAATGGTGTAAAGGTAAAAATGAGTGGACTTGGGAGTCTAAGCAAAGAACAAAAGAACATCATTGTGGGGAAGCTGAAAAAATCTTTTTGGAGATAAAGGAAAAAGGAGTGCATAGCATTCAGTTCTCAATGCGTGAGGATGGATTTGCTTTTGATAAGTTTCAATTATCAACTTCTTATGAAAAACCTCTGAATTTTGGTATTGATGAAAAGATCTATTCATCGAACCCTAATTAGAGATTTCTGTATTTAAGTAACCCTAATGATTCATATTGTATCTTTTTAAACGAAATAAACTACTTAAATGAACATAGGTTCAAGTAAGGAAGTATGTAGAAATGTAAATTAATTCATAGTCAAATCTGAAGCTTTATCAGCTTTTAGTAAACACTGAAATCAATACCAAGCACTATGGAAAATATGCATCATTTTTTTTTAAAACTATCAATCTTTTTAGTAGGATTGTTTACACTTTCTTGTTCCCTAACTAAAGAAAAGAATACAGGGACTGATTCTGAAAACCCTATAAACTCAGTTTGGTTAAAAGCCAAAAACTTTCAGTCGATAATAGAAGGGAAACCGACCAATCTTTATTTCTTATCGAATAGCAAAGGAGCAAGGGTAGCTATCACAAATTATGGTGGTAGAATTGTAGGTCTGCAAACTCCTGATAAAAATGGAGAATTAAGGGATGTTGTAGTGGGTTTTTCATCTCTACAAGGTTATATCAATTCCTCTGAAAAATATTTTGGTGCACTGATCGGAAGATACGGAAATAGAATAGCGAAGGGACAATTTGAAATAGAAGGGGTGAAATATCAGCTTCCAATCAATAATGGTGTAAACTCGCTACATGGTGGAAATAAAGGATTCCAAGATGTGGTGTGGGATGTTGTAAAGAACACTGATAAGGAAATACATTTGAGGTACATTGAAGAAGATATGAAAGAAGGCTATCCCGGAAATCTGACCGTAGATGTGATATACAGTTTCTCTGAAGAAAATGAGTTGGGTATGTCTTACAAGGCGACAACTGATAGGAAGACGGTAGTCAATTTAACTAATCATGCATTCTTTAATCTTAATGGAGAAGGGAGTGGATCGATTATAAATCATAAACTTCAAGTAGATGCATCTCATTATTCACCTGTCGATGAAACTCTGATAACACTTGGCGTACATGAAAAAGTGGAAGGTACTGCCTTTGATTTTAGAACATTTAAAACCATTGGAGAGCGTATAGAACAATCTGACATACAGTTGAAAAATGGACTAGGCTACGACCATAATTTTGTTTTGGATAAAGGCATCACTGAAGAACTGACTAAAGTTGCGACAGTAGTAGGAGATCAATCGGGTATTAGAATGGATATATTCACACAGGAACCCGGTTTACAGTTTTATAGTGGCAATTTTATGCAAAGTCAGCACACTTTTAAATCGGGTATAAAAGATGATTTCAGAACTGCATTTTGTTTAGAAACTCAGCATTTTCCTAATTCTCCAAATCAAGAAAATTACCCAAGTACAATTTTAGCTCCTAATGAAGTATATTCTACTTATTCTGTCTATCGATTTTCAGTGATTGAAGATATAGCAATGCAGTAATTAGTTGTATAGTTTTTAAAAATCCCACACTTTAAAAGTAATTTTCAGAGTGTGGGATTTTGGTGTTTTGTAGAATTAGAAGAGAGGTTTAGCTCTATTTTACTCAGCATTCATTTACCTAAATTCTAGCTCGAATGCTTCTTGACTTTATGCCATTTATTTTCTGTTCGCATAACATCTTCAAATTTTCGAGGAACTTCCAATCTTCCGCCTGTAGAAGGCGCCCATTGTTTGGGTAGTTCTTCAGATAGTTCATCCATAATTATTCTAGAGCCTTTTTTTGGGGCGATGTTCTCAAACTCGTAAGGGTCGGTGGAATGATCATAAAGTTCTTCTGTGCCATCGGGGTATCTGATATATCTGTATCGCTCTGATCTAACACTTGTATAGTCCTTACCATAAACAGTCAACGAAGGATAATCCCATTCTTTATTGGGGTTTTCAAGCAAAGGAACAATACTATTTCCATCAAGAGAATGATTTGGTTTTTCTAGTCCACAAAGCTCGATTAATGTAGGATAAATATCTACCAAACTGATGGTAGCTGAGCTTTCAGCCTGTTTCTTTTCAGGTGTTCGTACCATAAAAGGAACATAATCAGATTGATCCCAAAGTGTGGCTTTTTGCCAACGAAGTTTTTCCCCACAATGATAACCATTGTCTGACCAAAAAATAACGATGGTGTTATCAGCGTAAGGACTATTATCCAAAGCCTCAATCACTCGACCTACATTCCAATCTGCAAAAGAGGTATTTGCAGCGTATCCGTAAAGGAATTTTTGCCAAAGCTCATCATAAGCATAGTTTAGCTTCTTGTTTTTAAATTGTTTCAATGAGTCTACAAGCATAGTTCCTAAATAAGGGACATCATCTAAATCTCCATCTTTATAACCTTTTGGGCGAGTAAACTCTTTTTCGTTATAGGGTTCAAAGAAACGTTTTGGAGCAGTGTAAGGTGTATGAGGTCGCCACAAACCGTAGTACATTAAGAATGGTTTATCATGTTTTTGCGCCAAGAATTCGACAGCAAGATCACCATTAATGTTATCTGGAAAATCGCTGTCTTCACCTTCCCAAGCTTGAATACCTTTAAACTTGTTTCCGTATTGATGCTCCTTATCAGGAAAAGGGCCAAAGCCATTACCACCTCTGTTATGGTTGTCCCACATAGCCTTTTCTCTTTCGGGAGTTAAAGGATTGTGTAAAATCTTCCCTCTTCCCCAAGTGATATAGCCTTGGTGCTTGAAATATGCTGGAAAACTCTGAATCTCTTTTAGGATTGGCGAACGGTTCCAACCATCACTTCCATTGAGGTACGCGCCAGTATTGTGCGGTAAAATACCACTGAAAAATGATGCACGAGATGGGTTACAGACAGGAACATTGCAGGCAGCATTTGTAAAATTGATACTTTCTGATCGTAATTTATCGATGTATGGTGTTTGGAACATCGGATAACGATCCTTCACTGCATACCCATTCATGTCATCCACACAGATAAGTAAGATATTTGGACGCGTTTTGGTATTTTCTTTCTGTTTACAACTACTGATCACTGTAAAAAGAAGACTACATAAAAGGATAGAGGAGAGAAGGGATTTCATATTTTTAGGCATAAAGAAATCCCTCAGCATGAAATGAAATACTGAGGGATTCTGAAAATTTAATTTTTAATAAATTGAAAGCTATCTGAGGAAGTTCGCAAAATATAAACACCGCTATGCAGATGACTTAAATTGAGTTGGAGCTCCTTTTTAGCTTTTGATTTGTTTGAAAAAGTATCAATTAAAGCCCCTTCAAAAGTATAAATATCCACGCGAGTACCCTGTGGCAGCCCTTGTATATTTAGGGTGTCTTGTACAGGACATGGATAAAAGTGAAGCCCACTTCTTGCTTCCAAAAGATCACTATGGGTCACGACTGAACAATTTGCTAAATCAACAGAAACACTATTGGAGGCGTAGGCTTCATTTTCAGAAAAGACGGCGTACAGTTGGTAACTGTAGGTTTTATCACTTTCAATAGTTTCATCGATAAAAGCTGAAATGTTTTGAGCCAATTCTGCCATCAGTTCAAAAGAACCTTCAGTACCTTCTTTACGCATTAATCGATAACTTTCTTCTTCTGTTAAATCAGTCCAACTAAGGTGTATTTCTTCACAATCATTTTCGATGGTAGCACCTAGTGTATTTACTGTTTTAGAAGGAGGACTTGGGCATGAAAAGGTTATATTAGTTGTATGTTCTAACTTGAATTTGCCCTCTGTAGCAGATGAGACACAGTTTCCATTTAGCTCCAAACCCACAAAAGAGATGTTTTCAACCGCATAATTTGCAGAACTTCCCGCCAATCGATTAATCACATCGCTTGTTACTTCTGCTTTCACATTCTTGAACACCATATTTTTAATCTTATGGTTAAATTGTGGGGCTAGATTGAATAAAACTTTAACAGGAGTATCTACATTTATATTCTCAAACGTCCAATCTTGTTGTGTTTTAATCGCCTCTTCATCCCCGTTAGAACTTCCTCGGCAGTTAAAAACACCTTGGTTTTGTCCATCTCCAGGCCATTGTCCATGAATGATATCCACATTTCTGACAAGCACATTTTTAGCTTCAACAGAGTTCCAAGCCCACTGGAAACATCCGCCGTTTACAAGATGCCACATGACGATATTTTCCACCAATTGATTGTCACGATAAAGCTTAATTCCATCGTCATCGGCCCAAACAAAACTATTTGAAATATGCGTATTTTTGTAGCCAACTAAACCGTCATTATTGAAGTTCCATCCCCCAATGGTCTTTATCCAATCCATTTTATTTTCTGTACCCAAAAGGCGCACAAAGAAAGCTCCTGCTTGAGATAGTGTTATGCCTTCTACGGTGACTCCACTTACTTGTCCATTGCTTTCTAGGCCATGTGTTTTTAGGGTTGTCCAAGGGTAATATAAACCTCCTCCGTCAATGATACCTCTACCATGAATTAGGGTATTGTCATTGTCTGTATCAAACATATGCAAAGCCCCTCTCACTACAGCACCCCCTTCTATATAGACTTCTTTGATGTTATTCGGAATGTTCCAAGTATTAATGTCATGTAGATTGTCTTTGAAAACAATGGCATCAAAGGCACTTAGCTCTGTTAAATCATTTTGGTTACAAGGATCACAAATTTTAGTAGAATTACCTTCTGGAACAGGGCGTGTTTCCATCGGATCGGCAAAGATCATCAGTCCGTTTTTATACCCGTCTGCACCAAATTCAACAGAGTATTGTCCAGCTTCAGTCAAACGAAAATCTAGGGTTCGTTCATTTACTTTAGCCAATTGCACATCCTTACGTTTTGGGAGAATTTCAGCAAAAGGATAAGTCACTTTAGTTTGTCCGTTTTTAAGTCTTACCCGTACGATCGCAGAGCCTGAAAACGAGAAATTCGTCCAAGAAATAGAATTATTTAAAATCTCTTTTGACCTTGAATTATCATCTGCATTTGACTGACTTTTGTAAACCGTTGTAGCTAAAGTATCACCATCCTGAATAACACTTACTTCATAAATATCGGATACAGGTAAGAATTCATAGGAATTGTCGGAAGGGTATGTAACAAGTTCACCTGTCGCCTCCTGAAGTTTGGTATTTGGATCTGTAGGATTTTGTTCCTCGTCGTCATCTTCATCACAAGCAGTAATGCTAAGTTCAGGGTTATTGGAAACCATTTTGTTTGTACCATCGAATGGGCGTACTTGATAAATGTAATGAACTCCAATTTCAACACTTGAATCTACAAATGAATTTGCTCCTTCGCTTTTGTTCCCTAGATTAAGATAAGTAGCATCGCCATCTTTTTTTCTACGGACAATGTATTCAGTTGCACAAGGATCGGGAGTCCAGGAAAGAGTAACTTCTTGACAAGCTGTACGTGTGGCCGATAAATCCGTAAGATTTGCAATACCTTCGCACTCTGTAGTTGATTTTCCCGTATAAATTGTAGGTGCAGTTCCATCTCCAGCTTGTCCATTTCCTTGATTGATTCGGATTTGGTTACCCTCTACCAACATGCTATTGATCTGAGATTTTAAAGATGTCACCACTTGGCTGTTAGAAGTAAATCCTTCAGTTCCGTATAAATTCGTCCATTCGTAAGGATCGTTTTCAATGTCATAAAGCTGGCTTTGATCACCTTTATCAACGTAACGCCATTTGTTGGTTTTGATGATATTTTGATCGCCATAGCTCATAAAAATAGGCTTATCCCAAGAAGTATCATTAGCATCAGCCAAGAGCGGACTCAAGTCGTTACCTTGAGCATCTGATTTTGTATCTAAACCACAAAGGGAAACTAGAGTGGGATATAAATCTTGTAAGCTGACTACTTTTTGACATACTTTTCCATTACCTTCTGCGCTCGGGTTGTAAATAATCAAAGTTGTATGATGAGCGATATCAAAAACCGCATGTTTGCTGAAACGGTCTTTTTCGCCCAAATGCCAACCATGATCGCCTAAAAATACGATAATCGTATTATCCTTAAACTTACTCTCATTAAGTGCATCTAACATAATTCCTACATTATGATCTGCGTAAGTCATATTTGCAAGGTATGCACGTAAAGCCTCTTGATACACCCCATCGGCTATGACATCTTTATAATTTTGCGTGCCATTGTAACTAGCTTTTATATCATCTGCATCATTGGTCAAATACCCTTTCGGAGTAGGTAGGTCATCTGGATTAAACATGTCGAAGAACTGTTTGTGCGCATTCCATGGCAAATGCGGTCGGAATAGGCCTATAGCCGCAAAAAAAGGTTTTTCACCTTCATATTCACTTATCCATTTGGCCGTAGCATTGGCCAACTTCGTATCACCAGTGGTATTTAGGTCAAATTCTCCTGCACTCCACTTAAATAAGCCATCTGTTTCAGATTCCCATTTATAAAAAGAACCACCATTACTTCCTGTTCCATCTACGTATAACTCAGACCAGTTATTTGGGTCAACTTCTTCTCCTTGCATTTTACCCGGATGGTAAAGTTTTCCACCACCAAAAACATGATAGCCGTTTTGTTTGAAGTATTCGTTCATCGTAATGACCTTCTCAAATCCTGCCTTATCACGAATATACCCATCGCCATTACTGCTAATTCCAGAGGTAGAGGGTCTAATGCCTGACCAAATCGCATTACGAGAAGGATTACAGACTGGAGAAGAGGCATGAGCATCGCTGAATAGTACGCCTTTATCCGCTAAAGCATCTAAGTTAGGGGTAATTGATTCAGGATAGTAACCAATTTTTTTTAGCCAATGGTTGAAGTCATCAGCCATTATAAATAGCACATTTTTCTGCTCTTGTGCATGAGCAGGTATCGTAGTTATTCCTATAAAAAGAATGAACCACAACATTCTATTTTTGAGAAATATTCTTAGCATTTTATATGCATTTATAATCCCATGTAATAGGTATAATCTGGGATTGTTTATAGATTTTATCCAAGGAAATAGACCAACTTTTTAAGTGGAACTTATTTCAATATTTCGGGAAAATACATACATATCTAAAGTGACAATTGTCTCAAATCTTTTTAGACTGTTCACACTGTGTATTTTTTACAATAAGCCAAAAAGGCAATTTCTTGAATTGATTTGGCAAGTAAAGTGTGTAACAGACCTTTTAATTGTAGCAAAAACAAATAAAATGTCATGATACATAGAAAATTGACTTATTTGACTTTTGCTCTTTTAGTAATGCTGTCAACTATTTCAGTCTTGAATGCTCAAGAATGGAAGAAAGCTGAAGCACCACTAGAAACAGTTTGGGCATCAAAAGTAGATACAGATTCGGTTTTACCTGAATACCCTAGACCTATTCTCCAACGAAAAGACTGGATGAATTTAAATGGTATTTGGGAATTTCAAGAGGCTGAATTATCAGATAGAGTTCCTTTCAAAACTTTATTAGATGAGAAGATACTTGTACCGTATCCTATCGAATCAGCCATGTCTGGTGTTCGTAGACAACTAAAAAATCATAGAGCTTGGTATAGAAGAACTTTTGATATTCCAAAAGATAAAGCATGGAAAGATAAAGAGTTCATTCTTCATTTTGGTGCGGTAGATTATGAAGCAGTTGTTTACGTAAATGGACGTTGTGCAGGTCAGCACAAGGGCGGTTATGATGCTTTTAGTTTCAATATCACATCTTTCCTTGAAGAAGAAGGTGAGCAAGAACTCATTGTTCACATTTATGATCCAGGAAATATAGAAGGCATCGCAATTGGGAAACAAAATAATGAACGCTTCTCTGATCCACAAAGATATACTTATAGCTCATCTTCGGGAATTTGGCAAACAGTTTGGATTGAGCCTGTAAGTAAGAGCTACATTAAAGATTTACACATAACGAATGATATAGACCATAAAACGATTACGGTCAAAGCAATTCCTGAATCTCAAAGAAATAGTCATGATGTATTTGTGGCTGTAAAAGAGGAAGGCCGAATTGTGGCAACTGCTCGAGGAAAAGTAAATAGGGATATTGAATTAGCTATCCAATATCCAAAGCTATGGTCGCCAGATGCCCCATTTTTATATGATGTAGAATTAATTTTGATGGATTCTAATAAGGTTTTAGATCGAATTCAAAGTTATACGGGAATGCGTAAAATAGCCTTGGGAGAAGGGGTAAAAGGATTAAAAGTGATTGAACTTAACAACAAAGCCATTTTCCAAATGGGGCCATTAGATCAAGGATATTGGCCTGATGGAATTTATACGGCTCCAACAGATGAGGCTTTGAAGTGGGATGTAGCTCAGATCAAAGAATTTGGTTACAATATGATCCGAAAGCATATCAAAATAGAACCGCAAAGATGGTACTATTGGTGTGACAAATTAGGCATTTTGGTATGGCAGGATATGCCGAATACGTTCAAGCAAAGAACAGAGGAGGAGAAAACTTTATTTGAGGTTGAACTACAAGAAATGGTGAAAGAACATTGGAACCATCCTTCTATCATTAATTGGGTGGTGTTCAATGAGCATTGGGGAATTTATGATCCAGTCCGATTGACTGAAATGGTGATGGCATTAGACTCACACCGTCTTGTTACAGGAAATAGTGGTATTGATGCGGGTAAGCCCAATATTGACTATGAGGTAGGTCACATAAAAGATAATCATTCATACCGTCCGCCGAATGTCCCTTTTGTAACTCAAAAAAGAGCTTCAGTTTGTGGAGAATATGGAGCGATCGGGTATAAAGTTAAAGGGCATATCTGGGATGTCGATGGACCTTGGGTACACCATAATTACAAAGGACTTGAAGATGCTACAAGCGAGTATGAGAAGTTTATCCAACAGATTGTAGACTTCAAAAAAGAAGGACTTAGCGCAGCCGTTTACACACAATGGACGGATGTTGAGAATGAAATGAATGGAATTTATACCTATGATCGTAAGGTCATTAAACTAGATAAAGAACGTGTCAAGAGGGCAAACCTTTCGACTTATCAAAAAACTGACAAACCATTATAATAATGAGAATTATTCTACACTATACATTACTCTTATTCACTTTTATAGCTCCAAGCTTTGCATTGGCTCAATTGGAGACGGTTTCGTGGCCTGAAAGCCAAGATGTACTTTCTGATCGTTACCGAGTACGTATGCGATTAGTAAATAGTACAGGCGACTCGCAATGGAAAGATGTAGAGACTTTGATGTCTATTCCTAGAAATTATGATGTGGAAAAACATGGTTTCCCTGCTGAAGATTTTAAAATGGAAGGAAATGAGTTAATCCATAAAATTGCAGGTGGAGATGCGTGTACGGACTTCTTAGAGGATAGAAATCTATCTTTTATTCCTTTTGCCTTTGAAGGTAAAATAGAAGTTGAAGTTACAAAGTTATATGGTGAAAGTGCAGAACGAGTAGAAATCACACCGAGTGCATTCGAAATCAATCCACATTATTTCACAGGGAAAACGGTCCGTTTTTTTATGGAAAAACCAGAATATATTTCTGTAAATTTTGTGGCTAACGATAATAAAGACAATGATCGTTTCAATGGATTTAACATCAAGTATGGTTTGATGTTATTCGGTGATCAATTAGAAAAAAATGCGGCTTATTCAATTCCTAGTCCAACAGGTTCTGGAGTTGTTGTTTGGGATAATGACTTAGATTTGGATGTAATCTTGAATGCAGACATTATTTATTTTCCTCCGGGTGATCACAAAATGAAAGATCATAAAGAGAATAATAATGAATGGATCAAAGACGCTAGTTTAGAAAAGTCACTTCCTCTTTACCACGGTCAGTTACGATTGAGAAAAGAAGGGCAGAAAGTCTACATTGCACCTGGTGCTTACGTTAGAGGTGCTTTTAATGCAAATGGCAATAAAAATTGTTGGCTTTACGGAAGAGGAATTATTTCTGGTCGTGATTATTTGATGCATGAAATTATTCATTACGATGGAGAACAAAGTAATGGTGTTTGGATTCAGACTACTCAGACAAAAGCAGCTTTCTGTCACTTTTCTGATGGCGCTCAATATCATGGTGTGATTTTTAAAGAAGCTTTCCACCATACTTGTCCGAGCGGAAAAAATACAACAATCAGAGATATCAAAATTATCGGGTGGTGTTCAAATAATGATGGTATCAGACCTTCTAGAGATAGTAATGTAGATCATATTTTCATTAAGACAAGTGATGATTATGATTATGCACGTGATGATCATAGTGTTACAAATTCTGTATTCTGGCCAGGCGTAAATGGAGCAATCGGTATGTTGGGATGGGGAAATTTGGGTAGCGGTTATGCCAAATATAAAAATAACTACCTGATCAATAGCGAATGGAGTAGTGAGAATAAGAAAAATACAGGATTTATTGGTTCTGTGGCTGATGATGGCATCAAGCTAGAAAATAATATTATTGAAAATCTAAACATTGAAAGTCCGACAGCCTACTTAGTAAATGCTACTTTAGAAAATAAGAATAATTATAAAGAAGGTTATTTACGAAACTTCCTTTTCAAGAACATAAAAACAAGTCATCCTTTTATGTTACCGAATGGTACTTTTGTAAAACAAGACATGAAAGGGCTGAAAAATAATTGGATTGAAGGATGGGTATTTACCAATCTTGTTGTTGGTGGGGAACTTGTAACTTGGGAAAATTATAAAGACTACTTTGATCTTAACCTTGTAGGAGATAATGGGACAAATGTAGATGAAAAGAATTGGGTTAGAAATATCACTTTCAATTCTCAAGGAGATATTCATGAAATTACAGTTACTTCCAATCAAGGTGGTACTTTTGCCCCACAAGGAAAAGACAGATTGATCGATTGCCCAAGTGGAACAGATCAAACGTTTTTCTTTACACCAAATGAGGGCTACAAAATAAAAGAAGTATTATTGGATGGTGTAAGTCAAGGACATATCCAATCTTTGCACTTGGCAAATGTAACAGCCAATCATGAGATTGAAGTGATTTTTGAAGCAGGTGAAAATGTGTTTGACAATTCTCCATTTTCTGCTCCAGATTGTACGAATCTTCAAGGGATTGGTCAATTAGGTGCAAGTCATGCCGATTGTGATTATGTATTTTTAGAATGGGGAGCAGACCCTTGTGCTACTTCTTATATTGTGAAGAAAAGACTCAAAGATACTGGCGATTTTCAAGAAATAGGAACTACAGAAAGTGCCTTCTTCAGAGATGAAGACATTGAGGAAAATACGACCTATGAATATGTAGTTGTATCTCAAAATGATTCAGAAGAAAAAGAATCATCAATTATGCAGTTGATCATGGAAGAATGTGGAACGCAAGCTTGTACATTTCAAGATATCGATCAACTAGATTTAAAAATAAAGAACTGTGGAGAAGTTCAACTATCATGGTCATCGCAAAGATGTGTTGAAAACTACATTGTAGAAAGAAAAGAAGAGGGTGAGGCTGAGTTTTCAATTTTGGAAACGATTACAGAAACTTCTTATACAGATACTAATGTGGTTGAGGGAGTGACTTATACTTATCAAATTAAGCCCGTTTTCGGTGAACTTGTTGGTTCTTCTGCTCAACCAACGATTGTAATTCCGGCGTGTATTTCGGGTAGTTATTTCCAATTAATCAATAAAGTATCTGGACATGTTTTAAGACCTTTTAGCCAAGAACAATCTGCCATTGCTCAAATCGAAATCAGTGCTGCCGATGTTTGGTCAGTTTGGAAAATGGAACCCCAAGGAGCTGGTTTTGTCAGTTTTAAAAATATGAATACAGGCAAATACTTGAGTATGCTTAGTGATGTTGAAGGAGAAAATATTACAACGAGTCTGAGTGCTGGAAATAATGAAAAGTGGGAGATTATTTATTCATATGATGGCTATTTTAGATTGTATAATCCTTCTATTCAACGATATATAAGAGCCAAAAGTACCGAAGAAATGCTCAATCAACCCAATGGGGAAATTTGGGTAGAAGTAAGTTCAAAATATGAAGAAGATGATCTTATGCAATGGACCGTAGCTTCGGTTTCTTATGCCGATTATATTACGTCCTCAGATGATCAATTGAGAGAAAATAAGGTTTCCCCAAACCCTATACAAGATTATATAGATTTGATCTATGACTTACCCTCTTTTGACCGATACATTTATTCTGCATCGGGTACTTTGGTCAAACGTTTTGGGGTGAATCAAAAGTTGGATGTAAGAAACTTATCTTCTGGTCTATACATTTTAGTCTGCGGAAATGAAAGGTATAAATTTGTGAAAAACTAATATGAGGTTAGCAAATAAACTATTACTCATGGGTATTGGTCTAGCGTTGCATTTTGGTGTATTTGCACAGCAAATGAAACCAAACATTCAGTTTGATACACAAAACCAAGAAATACAACTCTTTTTGGGAGAAGAAAAATTACTCTCTTCTCCCTCAAAAGGGCTTTGGCAAGTTTCCACCACTTGGGAAAACCGATGGTTTGGAAATTGGATGTATACAAAACCAAATGCAGTAAGCTATCTCAATGACAAAATCATTCTTGAGGGCACGCTTGAATTAGCAGAAGGGAACCTTCAGTTGAAAGATGTTTACTCAGAAGAAGGGAATCTGATCAAGGTAAAAAGAAGGTATACTTGGTTAGGAACGGACACTCTCAAACATGTCACATTAGGAATCTCTTATGAATTAGCGCAAGCGACAAAAGATATCCTAATGCCCTCAGTCTTGTATTATGGAAATCCTTCTGGTAAAAAAAGCGAAATGACGCCTTTTTTAGAGGGAAAAAATGGAGAAGAAATCTTGCTTGAAGAACATCGATTTCCAATGCCTTTTGTGAGTGTTGAACAGAAGCATTTACAAAAGCCACACGCTGTTACTTTGCATAGTATTCCTTCGCCATTAGCAAATGCGAATCGTGAAGATCAGTGGTGGTCGATGGGGTGTAAACTAGAGGAAGATAAAACGATCCTACAACTTCTTTCTGGAGCTTGTGCGTTCAATCAAGAAAAAAGCGTGATCAAAGCTTTCCAAGGAAAAAAAGGGAAGCCCATGTTTGCTGATTACGATCATGCTTACCTAAATCTAGCACCCGAAGCAGTGATTGAAAAAACTTTCTACTTGCAAGTTTATCCTTTTGAAAATAAGGGCAGTGGTTTCCAAAAATCCGTACAAACATCTATTGACCTATTCAAACCAAGCCAAAAGGAATTCCCAAGTATTTTAGAAATTAGCAAGCAAAAATATGCCTTCAATAATACCCGTTGGATCGAAGGGGAAAGTTATGCAGGTTTCAACCAGTTTGATACGGATAATCCGCAGTTTCAACCCAAAATTGTATTGGGTTGGGTTGGTCAAGCGGCAGCTCCTGCCTATTATTTGAATGCACTCAATGATGTATTTCAAAGTAAAAAGGATTTAGAACGTGCACAGAAATCACTGGATTTTATTAGTACAGCTACGTTCAGAAAAGATGGTCTTGGTTTTTACACTTGGTATCATATATACCGTAAAGAGTGGGGAGAGCGTCAATGGAAACAAAATCCTGAACTTCTATCACAAGGGCAAACGATGTACAACATTGCCAGAGCGATCCTGACTGCCGAAAGAAAAGGAAATCTGGATACCAAGAAGTGTCGCAACTTCTTAAAAAAAGCCTCAGACTATCATGCTGATCGTATGCTTAAAAATGATTGGCATCCAAAATCGACCAATGAAGGATTTTTTATCGCTCCGTTTTGCCTTTCTTATCAGATTTTTGGAGAAAAAAAATATTTGAAAGCAGCCGAAAAAGTAGCGCAGTATTATGGAAAACGTCATTTAGATATGAGTGAACCATATTGGGGAGGTACGCTAGATGCTAAATGTGAAGATAAAGAAGGTGCTTGGGCTGCCTTACAAGGTTTTTTAGATTTATATAAAACTACAAAGGAAGAGAAATACTTGGATTGGGCACAACATGCCTGTGATGTGGTACTGAGTTATGTCTATGTTTGGGATGTAGCTTTACCCGCAGGTCGTTTGAGTGATCACCAATTCAAAACAAGAGGTTGGACTTCGGTTTCCGTTCAGAATATGCATATAGATATTTATGGCGTATTGATCGCACCTTATATCTATGAATTGGGTGAACTGACAGCCAATAAACAATTGAAAGATATGGCTTTACTGATGTACAGAAGTTGTGGGCAGCTGATTGATGAATATGGAAGTCAAGGGGAGCAAGTTCAACAAACTACTTATACGCAAGACAGTCGAAAGTTAACTCATGATATTTCAGAATTTAGAGGAAATTATGTAGAAGATTGGACCGTGTTTTGGATCACTGCACATTTCCTAAATGCGGCTGCTCAATTTCATGAAATGGGCATACCATTAGATTGCTCGAAAGAGACACTTTAGTTGCTTATTTTACCATCAAAGTACAGAAAGACAAAAGCAGAAAATAGTCAAGTCTTAATCGGATTTAAGCTTGAAATACTCAGATTAATCTAGCTTTTGCCCTTTTGAATTATTGTCCAAATGTGATATTCAGTTCCAGAATTTAGTTTGTAGGTTTCGGACAGAATCAGCGCAATACAGATGAACATGACTATTTTCGTTATATTTAGAAAATTAACTTTTACAGTAGTATTTGGTGTCATTTTATTAGCATGTACACCCAAGCCTCATCAACTACAAGGAAGTATTGAAGAAGGAAATGCTAGTAAAAATCAAATCAGTAAAAAAGAACAATTGGAGCAACGCAAAGAAGCGGTTCATCTGATGGATGGTGTATGGATGCGTGACCCTTTTATTCATTTGGCAAAAGATGGTTATTATTATTTGTCTTGTACTAGACGAAATAGTGATTATCCCTCAGCAGAAGCAGCTATGCAATTTTACCGAAGTGCTGATTTGGTAGATTGGGAAGATCTCGGAGTTCAATTCGATTATAGAGATTATCAATGGGCGAAAGAGCTAGACCGTAAAAGTAAAGAGAGAGGTAAAACACCAATGATTTGGGCTCCAGAAATCTATCAAGTTGATAATAAATGGTTGGTGTTGAGCACCTCAAATCTTCAATCGGGTACTTTGATGCGCTCGAAAGGCAATGCGCTGGAAGGACCTTTTGAAGAAATATTCAAAGGATTTGGTCATCAACATGATCCTGCATTATTCTTTGAGGAAGGAAAAACGTGGCTAGTCTCTAAATGTGCTGAAATTAGAGCTTTGAAACCTGACTTCTCGGGTTATGAGGGTGAAACCATTAAGATTGGACCGAGTGATCGTAAGCTTGGCCATGAGGGGTGTTACATCTTCAAAATAGACGATAAGTATGTGCTATTCGGGACGGCTTGGAGTACCGACCAGATGCGTAAAGGTTCTTACAATTTATATTATTGCACTGCCGATCAACTCACTGGACCTTATGGCCCTCGCAAATTCGCAGGACGTTTTATGGGACATGGAACACCCTTTCAAGATAAAGAAGGGAAATGGTGGTGTACGGCTTTCCTAAATGGTACTTACACCAGTCGTGAAGCTGTAGATGCAGGAAAAGCAGACAATGGAGAGAAGGCATATACCATAAATAAGCAAGGACTCACACTTGTTCCGATGGACATCCGAAAAGAGAACGGAGAGATTGTAGTTGAGGTCTACGATTCACTTTACGCAAAACCAGGAAAAGAAGAAGTTCAAAACTTCAATTTATAAAAGCATCTAACCCCATAGCTATGAGCGCAAGAATATCATTTTTAGTAATATCCTTTTTCGGATTACTTTTTGGAGCGTGTCAGAATTCGCATGAAAAAAAAGCTGTATTTGAATACCAAAATCCGATTTCTGACGGATTAGACCCTAAAGGACTACGAGATTGTCAAGTTTTAAAAGACGGGGATTGGTGGTACCTGACAGGAACTTCTTATCCGCATTGGTCAAGACAAGAAAATGAAAACGACCCTTCAAGTCTGAATAAAGGAGTGGCACTGTACAGGTCTAAAGATATGCTCAAATGGGAGTTTGTCAAATATATTGTAGAAAGACCACAAGCAGAAAAATGGTATTATCGTAGATTTTGGGCTCCAGAAATTCAGAAAATCAAAGGAAAATACTATGCACTGTTCAACTGTCGGAATGATGAGCTAGGTTATGTAGGACAATTTGGGGGCTATGCCGTAGCCGATCAAATTGAAGGGCCTTATACTGTAGTCACCGATGAAAAACCCTTGATGAAAGGGAATGACCTTACTTTTTTTGAGGAAGAAGACGGCTCAGTGTATGCTTTCTGGAATCAAGGCCGCCAATTTGGGATTGGTTTTGCAAAAATTGATCTTGAAAAAGGGGAATTTTTAACCAAACCACAATCCGCAATCCGACCAGGAAAAGTAGATTATGCCCTAGATGAACATGGGAATAGATTGAAAGAACCTGCTTATGATGGCCGATTGAAAGACAAAGTGGCGAAATATCATACTTGGGATGCCATAGGAATTGAGGGTGCTTACGTGATTAAAAACAAAGAAACCTATTATCTTTTCTATTCGAGTTGGACGAGAGGTTATGAAATTGGTTATGCAACATCTGATAAAATTACTGGGCCTTGGGTGAAATATGAAAGTAATCCATTTTATGGAGCAATGAATAAAGATAAAGTTGCTCAAGCAGGTTTCGAATGGAGCGGTGATCCAAACAGTCCTTTCAATCAAGTGGGGCACAATGAAATATTTAAAGGGCCTGATGGAAGGTATTGGCTTTCTTGTCATGGCATTCAACCTGGAGGCTCCCCTTATTTAGTATATGACCCTATTTGGTTTGACGAAGATGGAAATATGCAATCAAATGGCCCAACGTATACGAAACAATCAATTGTTTTAAACTAGAACTATTTAAGGAAGATATTTAAGATCATAGTTTATGGGGACATGAAGTTTGATGTTGTGGAGGCTACAGAGAACGGATTGATCCCTATAAGCTTTTTTATTTTCTCATTTTTGAGGAGAGGTAGATTGAAATCATTAGCATAAATAAGTGTAGAACATAAGTGAAAAACGTGTATTATCAGTTTACTGAAATAATACACGTTTTCTTTTAAAAGCTTATGGCACTACATTCTTATTAGGAGCATATTCAAACCAATCAAACCAAGCCGTTTGCTTACTTTTTTGACCGTTTGAGCTAGCATACATTCCTACATAAGCGCCAATAAATCCGCCCGAAAAGTTAGAACAAAGCGCATTTGCCGATTGTACTGCGCCGATTTCTTTCAGCTCATTTTCTGATTTACCATAATAGAATTGAATGTCCATACCGTTTACTTTCATCCCAAGTACAACCTCCTTAGCAGCGTATGGCACTCTCGCTACTTCTGTTTCTTTATAGACTTTACGATTTTTAGCATTGAATGCTTTTACGATCGTGAGGAAGTTTTCTTTTCCTTCTTTCACGAGGCAAAAACGGTAGTGAAAACGCTCATTTTGCAGCGCAATTAAACCCGCTGTTTCATTTTCTTTCTTTGGAGAAAAAGTCATTTTGGTCTTTACTTCAAACTCAAAATGTTCGAGCCTTCTAGCCAAAAGAGATGGATTTGCTCGCTCTTTTACACTTTCTGCGCGTAGGGGTAAACCGATACGGGCTTTTTGTGTATCCTGAATGAGCCAATCAGTTTGTGGAGTACGAAGGAAGTTCCATTGTAAACCTAAATTTTCTGCTGTAAAATCATCACGTATTGGGTTTTCAGTAAATGGAAAAAGGGGTAAATCAGGTCGTTTTTCTTTGAGCTGTACCTTTCCAATTCCTGCATTGAATACGGGTTTTGTTCCTTGAAATTCTACTGCTGTGAGGTAACTTTCTCGCCCCAAGTAATAATTGCCATCCAACTTTCGGACACCGAGCATAACCCCCCACCAATCGCCATGCTGTGTTTGTACCAAATCGCCATGACCGATGGTCGTAAGTGGGTAGTTCTTGCCCAAATGTCGGTGTGTAAGTAAGGGATTGGCATGAATGGGTGCGTATGGGCCAGTAATAGAATCAGCTAAAAAACCTGTAATTGCATGATCGTTCCATGTGCCACCTTCAGCAGCCAATAGCAAGTATTTGTCCTTTATCTTGTAGATGTGAGGGCCTTCTGTAAATCTAGCATTACTGGCATGACCACTTGTAAGGAATTGAGGCTTTCCGAGAAGCTCGCCTGTTTCCAATTGAAGTTCTTGGAGGTAAATTCGATCTTCGCCCTCCCAATTTCTTCCAAATTCGTGAGTAGAACCCAAGTAATACACCTTTCCATCATCATCCCAAAAGATGGTAGGGTCAATACCTAAAGAATTCTTGATCCAAATTGGGTCAGACCAAGGTCCTTCAGGGCTGTCTGCGGTCACATAAAAGTTGTTACCGCAATTGCAATCATTTTTACTTTGCTTGCAGGTCACGACCACATAATATTTCCCCTCATGATATCTGATCGTTGGTGCCCAAATACCCGCAGAAGCTTTGGTATTAACCATATTCAACTGTGATTTCCGATCTAAAACATGCCCGATCTGTTGCCAATTGACGAGGTCTTTACTGTGAAAAATCGGCACCCCCGGAAACCACTCGAAAGAGGAATTGACCAAGTAGTAATCATCCCCAACCCGACAAATAGAAGGGTCAGGATGAAAGCCCGAAATAATGGGGTTTTGGAAGTGATCTTCCCCCAAACTATTATTGAAATTCTGTGCGAAACAAGCCTTTTCACCTGTCCAAAAAGCACACAGAAATAGCAGTGTATAAATATAAAACGGTCTCATGTGATATGTTAAGCTTACATTTTTATTCATATTTCCATTTAGATAGCCAAGGATCGTTGGTGCGTTCTTGGAAGTTTCTGAGTTGACTGACCATCGATTTCAACATCTCTTGATGATGTGGCGAGTTGATCAGGTTTACGGTCTCGTTCGGGTCATTTTTTAGGTCATAAAGCTCAAATTGTGGATGATGTAAAAAGCTTTCGATGCTGCGTTGCCCGTAATTTTCCATCTCATTTTGCGCTACATATTGCCAAGTCGCCGATGCCCAAAGGTCTGAGGCAAAAGGATAAGTGAGTGGGTATGCAATATTGTAGATCAGCTTGTAATCTTGGTTTCGGATGACACGCATGGGGTAATACATCGTCACTTCATGAAAGTTGTGCGCCGCATAGATTTGCGCTGCTCCTTTTGCATTTTTATCTTCCAATACTTTTTTGAAAGAAAGCCCTTGCACATCTTCCAATGCATTTCCGGTGGCCAATTCATACAGCGTAGGGCTAAGATCAACCCAACTTACAAGCTGATCTCTTTGTGTTCCTTTATCATGTTGATTGGGCATTTTCACGATAAGTGGCAATTCCATTCCTGCTTCATAAAGCATTGTTTTTGCTCCTGGGAATGCCACTCCGTTATCTGAAAGGTAAAGAATTATGGTATTCTCGTATTTCCCGTTCTTTTTCAAAATAGAAATCAAACGAGCAACACCTTGATCCACCCGACTTACGGACTCATAATATTGCGCTAATTCTTGACGTGTGGCTTCTGTATCTGGCAAGAAAGGAGGTACAATTACTTCTTCTGTGGTGTAACTAAGCGTTTCAACTCCCTTGTAGCCTTCTTTTTTATTTCCAAAAACATCGGGTTTGTAAGGATGGGATTCAATGACGCCTCCACCTCTGTGTGGATCGCAGGTACAGAAATAAAGGAAAAACGGTTTCTCTGTCTTTTCAATAAAAGCTTCGCAGGTTTCTGCCATCGAAACCGGATTTCGGCAATTGCCACCTAAAACGGTCTCAAATTTATAAACAGCTTCTGGCGCAAGATGGTATTTCCCGATTCTTGCTGTCTGATAGCCTGCTTCCTTCAAGTATATGGGCAGACTTTTCTCTCCATCAAATGTACTAAAATGATGGTATGCATGTGCATGTCCGTAATGCCCAGTACTGTGTCCGAATTTTCCCGTTAAAATCACCGAACGGCTGGCGCTACAACTTGCCGAAGTACAAAAAGCATTATTAAAACGGATGCCTTCGTTGGCTAATTGGTCAATCGCTGGCGTTTTAATCACAGGATTACCATAAGCCCCAATGGCTTCTTTTCCATGATCATCAGCGATAATCATTACTATATTCGGGGCTTTCTGTACTTGGGCTCTCAATACGGATGGCATGCATAAGAAGCACAAGAGTAGTACATAATTTTTGTTTTGCATATGATTTAGGTGAGGTTAGAATTTGATCTGATCTACTTTCAAGCTACACTAAAAAAGTAGCGACAAATTGTTCGATTAGTTACATTCTTAGGCCAATCCGTTAAAGTTGAGTCTTGTTATTCAAATCGTCCATTTCTAATTTTAATAGCTCATTTGTAGCATTTTATTGTACAAATGAATTATCTAAGCCTTGCGGCAAAAAGTACTTTTAAGTGTGTTTTTAACAAAAAATTAAATGGCATGAAAAAGTACCTAGTTTTACTTCTTGTTTTCGTTTCCGCAATGCCTCAGATGCGAGCGCAAGAGATTAATGGCGCATATCAAAAGTGGCACACGCTTAGTTTTTCTTTTAAGGGGCCAAAAACCGAAGAAAATGCCCAACCCAATCCATTTACATCTTATCGTTTGGATATACTTTTTGAAAATGAAGATGAAAAAGTTTGGGTTCCTGGATATTTTGCGGCAGACGGAGATGCTGCGAATACTTCAGCAAGCAAAGGTCATATTTGGAGAGTGCATTTTACCCCCAATAAAATAGGTAAATGGACGTATAAAGTCCGTTTTCTGAAAGGTGAAAATGTAGCGGTATCAGATGCTCCTGAATTGTTTGAAAGTGCGGGTTTTATGGATGGAATAACAGGTGAATTTGAAATTTCAGCCTCAGATAAAGCAGCGGATGACTTGAGAGCCAAAGGCCGTTTACAATATAATGGCACTCGTTATCTGCGGTTTGCAGAAACAGGAGAAGTGTTTTTGAAAACAGGGGCAGACGCTCCCGAAAACTTGCTTGCCTACCAAGATTTTGATGGGACTTTTCATACCGATGGACATAAAGATCATTTGGTGAAAAAATGGGAAGCCCACCTACAAGATTGGAGAACGGGTGATCCGACTTGGCAAGACGGAAAAGGGAAAGCCTTGATTGGAGCAATCAATTATTTGGCGGCGCAAGGCATGAATGCTTTTTCATTTTTGACCTTAAATATTGTTGGTGATGACCAAAATGTATTCCCTTATGTAGATTATACAGATTATACCCGTTTTGATGTTTCCAAATTGGCACAGTGGGAAATCATTTTTGCGCATGGCGAACGAAAGGGCATGTTCTTGCACTTCAAAACACAGGAAGTAGAAAATCAAGGGCTTTTGGATAAAGGTGATACAGGACGAGAACGACGTTTGTATTATCGTGAATTGATGGCTCGATTTGGGCATCATTTGGCTTTAAATTGGAATTTGGGAGAAGAAAATGGTTTATGGACAAAAAGGTTTAGAACTGTCCCTCAGACTACAGCACAACGAATAGCCATGGCAGATTATTTTGCTGAAAATGACCCTTACCAACACCATTTAGTGATCCATAACGGTCAGTATTATGATGATCTTTTGGGCAATAAATCAAAATTAACGGGTATTTCGCTACAAACCCATCAAGTTGATTTCAGACAAGTTCATCCACATATTTTGCATTGGCTCAAAGCCTCTGAAGAAGCAGGAAGACCTTGGGTGGTCAGTTGTGATGAGCCAGGAGATGCCAAGCATTCGCTCGTTCCAGATAAAGATAATCCTACGCATGATGTGGCTAGAGCGGCAGCACTTTGGGGCACTTTTATGGCAGGAGGTACAGGGGTAGAATGGTATTTTGGCTACGATCATGAACATTCAGATCTTACCTGTGAAGATTGGAGAAGTCGTCATGAAATGTGGCAACAATCCCGTTATGCTTTACAGTTTTTCAGAAAGCTTCCAGTCGATCAGATGATTGCAGACGATGATTTTGTAGCAGGTAAAAATGATTATTGCTTCTACAAAAAGGGAGAAATCTATGTGATTTACCAAAGAAAAGGAGAAGCTTTTACAGTAGATTTACCCAAAGCGAAAACTTTCAACATCCGCTGGTATAACCCAAGAACAGGAAAGTTTGTGAAAGCGCAAAAAGCCGTACAAGGAGGTTTACAAGAAATTGCTGCGGCTCCAGAATTGGACAAAGATTGGACGATACTGATCGAAGATGCCGCAAATACACAAATCAATTTTTAGGAGATCATTTTTATGCTTCAATTAATAATAAGTACTAGGACAGATGTTTTCGGGATAAAAATTTACTGTTCTTAGAGTTGCTCTAAGAACTCATAAATGGAAGAGAGAGTCTTCAGACTCGAAAAATGTATATAAAATCGAGTCTGAAGACTCTTACTCTCATCAATCAAACCTTAGATGTTGCACTCGCTAGCTTCGCAAATTCTAAGGATAGTATTACCCATTTTCTTATGTCCTAGTACTTAAGTTATCGAAGAACATAATTCTCAGAAAGTAATTATATTCTAAATAATAAAAGCCCTGTTTCTCATTTAAGATGAAAAACAGGGCTTAATAATGTCCTCTTGATTTAATAATGGTGTTACTTTACTATTTCTATTTAGGCCAATGCCGATAAGCCAAAAAAGAAAATAGCTAATGTAAATGCTAATACAGAATAGATAAGCAATAAATGGTTTCTATTCTTTTTCATGACCCCAATGGGCTTCTTGTAAAATGCTAGAAATGATTTTATCATAATTTTTCCGGTTTGTTTGTAAATCGCATGTGTAATAGGTGTTGGAAAGATACTTGTATAATATTATACTTGCTTGTTCATTTAAGTCTATCAATTGCCTAATTGACTAAATGGGTACTAATATTTAGTTTTTAGAGAGGGGGGTATTTTAATCCGATATGTAGAAAATGTACTTTTCCGTATAAAATGTATCTCTCAGGGTAAAGTCGTCCATATGATATATTTTTTTGTAGAAATTAAAAGGCGAAATCTATATCTCAAATATTAATTTTAGCCCAAGAAAGTTTATGTTCTTAGGCTAAAATTTAATCATCTTAAATTACAATTTTGCAATTCTTCTGTCCTTTGATTGACTAGGAGTAAGACGATAAAGAGCAGAACCATGAGCAGGGATTTTACGAGAAAGTTTTCCTTTTAATTTCCCTTCTGTTTTTCCATCCCACAAATTTTTAACAGTACAGCTTCCTTTCAATCCAAGTTCTTTCCAGCTCACTGATACGTCAGTATCTTCATCTGAAAGATTGAATAAACCAATATTGTAATCGCCAGACTCAGGCATACGACTAACCCAAACTACAAGGTCCCCTTTTCTAGTTAGTTCCTTACTCAAAATCCCTTTTTGGTTAACATCGATTACATCTTGATTTGTCAAAAGTGATTTTATATACTCAGAGTTATCAGGCATGTCTCCACCCATCATTAGAGGTGATCTCATGATTGCCCAAAGGCTCATATGCGTACGTTCTTCAACATCTGTAAAGTTTGACTCTCTTTCATCTCCGTGAGGGCCTCTTCTAGAAATCCATCCTAATTGTAGCATATCTGCATCAGGCCAATTGTTAGGCGCGCTAATGTTCGCCCATTGCGCACATAATTTGAATTGCTTTTTCAGTAACGACCACTCATCCCAAAAGTCTTTAGAGATTCTCCACATATCACCGCAAGCTTGCACGTGCTCTTTGTGCTCGTATTTCATATTAAGCGATAAACTCAATAACATTGGGCGTTCAGCTTGATTTACAGCTTTTCTGAATGCTTCTGCCTCAGATGCTCTGTAGGTATAGTTTTCATGAAGGTCAATATCATCCATTTTAATAAAGTCTACTCCCCATTCTGAGTAGAGCTCCAATAAAGAATTATAATAAGCTTGTGCACCTTCTTTATCCATGTCCACCCCATACATTTGGTTTAACCAAGGACAGATAGATGTAGTATCCGCAATCATTTGAGTTGTGATACCGTCTGTTCCTTTTATTGGAGAATTAGCCCAATGCGCTTGTCTCGGGATACCTCTCATGACATGGATACCGAATTTCAGACCTAATGAGTGCACATAATCGGCTAACTCTTTAAATCCTTTTCCATTAGCTGAAGATGGGAATCGTCTTGGATCTGGTAGGAGACGTCCAAACTCATCCATTGCTAACCATGGTACAGGAGCATTATCTTTTTTCAAACGGAATTGAGGCGGGTTATTCTGTATACTTCCTGGAGGGTGAGGGTATGACCAACAGTAATCAACCACCACATATTCCCATCCATATTGTTTCAGATTTTCAGCCATATATTTGGCATTGGCTCTTACCTCATCTTCTGTAACTGCAGCTCCATAACTATTATAGCTATTCCAACCCATTGGAGGGGTAGGAGCTAAGTTCAATTTGTTTTTGTCTCCAAATTCTACTTTTTGTGCGAAGCCTAAACTTGAAATGCACAAGAATAGAGCACTTATTAAAATTCTCTTCATCTTATTTTACTTCAATAATCCCAACTTTATTCAGAATGACATCAATCTTAGATGTTGATGTTACACCTAAAGTAGTGAGCACATAAAAAATCGATTGACTAAAATCATATTATTGTTTTCCCATAAGTCCATTCGGTTGATTTGAGCAATTCTATTGTGCAATAGTGAAAAAATAAGGGGCTTTACTACACGAATTCTCAGTTAAGACAATTCAAAAATTGAAGAAAGCTATTGTAAAAGTAGGACTGAATGTAACTTACAGCAGATATCATTGATTAAGATTGAAGGTTTTTGATAACCGTATTTTTTGATTTGGGAATAACTTGGTGACATAAATACAGGTAGAATGAAAAATAGAACTGTAATATGGAAAGGCTTTTTGATGCTGTTAATCGGTCTATCATTTTGTAACACAAAAGGAGTTGCAGAGAATGAAAAGCCAAATAAAAAAAGTAAGAAATCACCCAATATCATCTACATTATTGCAGATGATTTTAGCTATAAAGATTTAAGTATTTATGGGCAAAAACAATATAAAACTCCAAACTTAGATCAACTATGTAAACAAGGAATCCGTTTTTCACAGGCATATTCTGCCTCTGGAGAATGTGCTCCTTCTCGATCTAGCGTGATGACGGGACTTCACACTGGTCATGGACGAGTAAGAGTTAATAGTAGTGCAAGAGGACAAGATCACCTTCTAGATTCTGACATAACAGTAGCGGAAGTATTGAAATCTGCAGGTTATGCAACAGCTTTTATTGGTAAATGGGGAATTGGACAGCCTCAAACAGAAGGGGTGCCTTATAAACAAGGATTTGATTATAGCTTTGGGTATTATGATCAAGTGAGGGCTCATACTTTTTTCCCTGATTATCTTTGGGAAAATGATAAGAAAATTACATATCCAGCCAATGCAGGGTTTGATATGAATAAGCGTTATGCCAATAATATTCCTAATCCACCAAAAGAACTTTTGAATAGTTATGATGAGCAAGGAAAATTGATTCTTGAAGAGGTTGCTGACCCTCAGAATGCTGTTTTCTCTGAGGCTGTTTTTGAAGAAAAAGCTTTAAATTTTATCGATAAACATTCTGAAGAACCATTCTTTCTTTACTATGCAACTCAGCTACCACATGGGCCTGTGATTATTGACAGTTTAGGGAATATGAAAGACCGAGTTGATATTCCTCAGAAGCAGAGAGAATGGGCCGCTATGGTTCAACGAATTGATACTTTTACAGGAACATTGATTGAAACTCTTAAGAAGAAAGGGATTTATGAAAATACAGTCATCGTTTTTTCTTCAGATAATGGCTATTCAATGGCAGGGTATATGGGAAGAGGAAATGCCCCAAAATGGGAAGATGACCCTTGGTTAAAAAACAAAGGTCCCTTTACTGGAGGAAAATTCTCGATTTTTGAAGGAGGATGTAGAATACCATTCTTTATGACTTGGGAAGGACATATCCAACCATCTATAGTTCAAAAAGCAGTTTGGTTACCCGATTTATTCAGTACCTTTTCCGAATTGGCAAACATAAAGGAGGTTCCTAAAACTGATGGAAATAGCTTAGTTCCGTTTTTCAAAAATGAGAATACAGATATTTTCAATGATCGAGCACTTTACTTTTCAAGACAAAGAGCACAGGCTGTTCGTAAAGGACCTTGGAAAGCATTCAGAGCAGATAGTGATGCTCCTTTAGAATTGTATTTGGTGGAAGAAGATACTTACAATGAAAATAATTTAGCTAAAGATTACCCAGAAGTAGCCATAGAAATGGAAACAATTATGAATGAATCTCATGAGCCTTCTGAGTGGTATTGGAATCCTTGGGAAACCCGAAAAGACTTCGAGGAAAAAAAGAAGAAAGCTAAAGAATTAGGGCAAGACCTTCCGACTATTAGACCTAATAATATTGATAGATTACCTTGGGAGAAAAAAGGAGATTCCTAATAATTGAATTATGTGTAAATAATAAAACCACTTATGGACTCATTCCTTAAGTGGTTTTATGTTTTTGATGTAAAAAGTGAAAGAAGAACGAACAGTTTCTCTCTACAGATTTTATCAATGAAGATTACCTAAGCCATTTGTTTTAAATAATCATTTTCGCTCTCTCTCAAGTTTTCTTTACGAATCTTATTGATATTGATAATTGCCATGATTGAAACAATGATTGCAATTACAAATAGCCCTGAGAAAATGTACATTGTATCAGTATAGCTTCCAGTTAAATCCTTTACATAAGCAGCCAATTGTGGTCCAACAAGACCAGCGGCAGCTTTAGCCGTTAAAGAATTTCCATGGATTGCTGAAAGGTTTTTAGTACCAAAAATATCTCCGATGTATGCAGGGATAGTTGCAAAAACACCACCATAACAAGAGATGATTACGAAGATAAGTAATTGGAAGAACCACGGATCAGTTGCTTGAGGAAGTAACATAAATGCAACTGCTTGAATTATAAAGAATATCGTATAAGTTACTGGTCGACCTACCATATCTGAAAAACTGGCCCAACCGATACGTCCTAATCCATTAATTAGCCCCATCGTACCAACCATGGTAGCAGCAGCCTTTACACCAAGTCCTGCAACATCTTGAGATAGGGGAGCAGCTACTGAGATAATAGCGATACCGCAAGTAATCGTAATGAAAAACATTACCCACAAGTAGTAAAAACGTTTTGTTTTCAGAGCTTCAATAGAAGTTAGTTGTGCTAAGTCTTGTTTAGCTTTTGAAGAACCTTCTTTATTATCTTCCGCTTCAAAACCTTTTGGCGCCCAACCTTCTGGTGGTGGAGCAAGATATTGAGCTGAAATTACCATTACTGTCAAGTAAATTGCACCAATCAGATATAGCGTGTATGGTATGTTAAGTACAGACATGAAGTACTGTAACATATTACTGGCAACCAACGATCCAAATCCAAAACCCATTATTGCTAACCCAGTTGCCAAGCCTCTTCTGTCGGGAAACCATTTAACTAAAGTGGCTACAGGGCTGATGTAACCAATCCCCATACCAATACCTCCAATTACACCATATCCTAAGAAGAATAAGTAAAGGTTTTCCAATTCAACAGAAAGTCCTGCAATCATAAAACCAGCGCCATAGAAAGCTGCTGCTAGAAAACTACTTTTTCTTGGTCCAATACGCTCTACCATTCGACCAAGAAAGGCTGCTGATAGCGCCATACAAATGATGACAATACTGAATGCCCATGCTGTCTCTTTAAATGCCCATCCAACTTCTTTCAGTAGTGGTGCTTTCAAAACACTGTAAGCATATACAGCTCCAATTGATGTGTGAATACCAACTGCTGAGGCTGCAATAAGCCAACGGTTTCTCATTTGCCCTGTCATGATTAATAATCTTTTGTAAGTTTAAGTTGATACAGTATTCGTGGATTTTTAGAAGCTTTTTTTCTTGTTTTCGAGTAGTTTACTATTGTATTTCAAAGCTCTCCTTTACCGATTCCCGAATATCTAGAGTTTAATTATTTTGCAAATATTTGAAAAAATATAGGCTTATTCTAATGATGTTGCTCAGATTTTAGAATTGATTTAGAGAAGTTATAAGTAGATGATTTGTTGATTTAAGTCATTTTAGAATTATATGTTGCTGATGCGCTGTGCGTTGAAATAATATATTTAAAATTCACTCAAATTAACTTAACGGGCTATTATCTTAAAATTTAAGAATATTATGATAATTATAAGATGAGATTACTAGCTAAACTTCTATAAAGTAGAAACCATCTCAGTCAATTCTCACTTTTTTAAAGGTTTGTGTTCAATTGAAATATCCGATCGGACTAGTATTTCAGACGTATTGATTGATATTAATTGAGAATTAGATACCTGGATGATGAATAATATTTAATTTTGAATGATACTATTCTTCAACTAAAAGAAGGAAATAAACAAACTTTGGAGTCAATACGATTATGTGGGTCTTACTTTCAATTTTTTCAGCAGCAGGATTAGGTGTTTATGATGTGCTAAAAAAAGTCTCTCTAAATAATAATGCAGTTTTGCCTGTTCTATTATTTTCATCATTGGCTGCATCAATTGTGGTTTTACCTTTTATCGTGTTGTCATTTACAAATCCACAATTGGTTGAAACGACAGGCATTTTTATCCCTTTCAGTGGTTGGAATGTCCAATTTCTGATTATGCTAAAAACGGTCTTGGTTCTTGGCTCATGGATTTGTGCTTTTTTTGCCATAAAACATTTGCCACTAACTATTGTAACTCCCATTCGAGCAACAGGACCACTCTGGACTTTAATAGGTGCTATTTTTATTTATCACGAAGTTCCTTCAGCTCTACAGTTATTTGGGATTGGGATTACATTGGTAGCTTTCTATTATTTTTCAATAGTAGGAAAGGTTGAAGGAATAGATTTTAAGACTAATAAATGGATTGGACTCATAATCGTAGCCACGCTTTTGGGTGCATGTAGTGGTCTGTATGATAAGTATTTATGCAGAATCTATGACCCTAAAGAAATACAGGCTTATTTCACGATTTATCAATTACTATTTTTATTACCGCTCAACCTTTTATTGTGGTATCCTAAAAAAGACCAGTATAGCCCTTTTCAGTGGAGGTGGAGTATTCCTGCCATTGGTTTGACTCTACTATTTTCTGACTTTCTGTATTTCAAAGCATTAAGTGATCCTGATGCACTGATTTCAGTGGTATCTACAGCAAGACGAGGGAGTGTTGTAATCGCATTTTTTGGAGGTTTTCTTCTTTACAAAGAAAAGAATTTGTTTAGAAAGCTTATTGCCCTTTCAGGAATTATGCTAGGAATTATGTTATTATACATCGGATCGTGATGTTTTTGATATCATCATATTCTTCAACTTTTAGTTAAGTTTTGATTTGATGATGTCCATCTATATTAGTGAGAAAATAATGTTTAGATATATATTATTACACCTTAGATTAGTATTTCTACTAGCTCAGAACGAGCTCCAAACCTAATTGGTAATATACTTGTCCCTATCCCTTTGGAAACATACATTTTAGGTTCAGATTTTGTATACCACCCTTTCAAATAATGACCACTCCCTTGAGGTTTAAAAGGAACAAATCCGAAAAATGACAACTGTCCGCCATGAGTATGACCAGATAATACCAAATCGGTTTTTAATCTTGAAGCATATTTTTGTATTACTTCTTTGTACCCTGGGCAATGTGCTAAAACAATATTATAATCAGAGTCTGTTATACCTTCAATTGCATCTCTCAAGTTTGGATCACCACCAACATAATCATCCACTCCAATTATTGAGATTTTACGTTCATAAAGTTGAATCGTTTCATGTTCATTTATTAAAAGCTTGCAATTATTTTTATGGTAGATAGTTTTCAATTCTTCTAAATTCACATCTCCCCAATATTCCCAATTTCCAGTAATGGCATACTTTGGAATATCTTCACTAATAAGTCCGAGAAATTCATCAAAAAGCATCAGATTATCATTATGGTCTATTGAGTCTCCTGTGAAAAATAATAGATCGGGTTTATTCTCATTGATTTTCTTTGCAAGTCTCTTGTGCTGATACTTGATCGTTTTTAGATGTAGATCTGAAATTTGAAGAAGCCGAATGGGTGTATCTTTTGAGTTTGAAATATTAAAGGTATTCCACTCAATGAAAAAATGTTCAATCCAGAAGGCATCTAATACTAATAGACCTAAAGAGGCTAAACTTCCGCCTTTAATAAATTGTCTTCTAGTTAATTTTTTCATTCCTAAGTTGTCTTCTTTTATTCTAATAATCCATACATTTTACATGTGTTTTCTACGCTATCAAATACTTTAAGTTTTAATATTTTTTCAAGAATTGTGATCTTCCAATTTCATTTTTATATGAAAATACAAAGATTGCTTGTTTGAGCATCTACTTATCACGCCTTCTAATTATTATAATTTGCACTTTAAGTATAAAAATAATTTATGTACGACATATAAATAATAAATAAAAATATATGAACAAAGTTCTGCTAATTTGAGTCTGAGTAAATAAACACTTAGAATATGATAGAGCAAAACCTCAAGTTTGAAAATTCTTCAAACACAAACCTGAAAACTAAAGTACCTGTAGCTATTGGAGATGGCATAGGCCCCGAAATCATGAATGCAACTTTGAAAATTCTTGAAAAAGCGGGTGCTCAAATTGAGCCAGAATATATCGATCTAGGTGAGCAGGTTTACCTCTCAGGAAATTCTGCTGGTATTACAGATTCATCTTGGAAGACTATTTCAGATGCGGGTATTATTCTTAAAGCTCCAATTACTACACCTCAAGGTAAAGGCTACAAAAGTTTAAACGTAACATTGCGTAAATCACTAGGTCTTTATGCAAATGTTCGCCCTGTACTTTCCCTTCATCCATTTGTAGCGACCAATCATCCTGAGATGGATGTGGTGATCATTCGTGAAAATGAGGAAGATCTTTACGCTGGAATCGAACACAGACAAACACAAGATGTTGTACAATGTTTGAAGCTTATAACGAGACCAGGTTGTGAGCGAATTATCAACTATGCCTTCGAGTACGCTAAAGCTTATGGAAGAAAGAAAGTGACTTGTATGGTTAAAGACAACATCATGAAGCTTACAGATGGTCTTTTCCACGAGGTTTTTGATGAGGTTGCTAAGAAATACCCAGAAATTAAAGCAGAATCTCAGATTATAGACATTGGTTCTGCAAGATTAGCAAATCGCCCTCAGGATTATGATGTGGTTGTCACTTCAAATCTGTATGGGGATATTATTTCAGATATTGCAGCAGAGATAGCAGGTTCAGTAGGAATGGCAGGCTCTGCAAATATTGGTAGTAATGTAGCTATGTTTGAAGCTATCCATGGTTCGGCACCAGATATAGCTGGTCTTGGTATTGCTAACCCTTCTGGTTTGTTGAATGCGGCATCAATGATGTTAGCTCATATCGGTCAAAAAGAAACAGCAGATAAAATTAGAAATGCCTGGTTATATACTCTAGAGCAAGGATTACATACCGCTGATATCTATAGAGAAGGGCTAAGTAAACGTAAATTGTCTACCAGTGACTTTGCAGATGTAGTTATTCAAAATCTAGGGAAAAAGCCTGAAAAACTTGTTGAAAGTACCTTTACATTAGGTGAAGGTTCGATAAAAACAATAGATTACAAAAGAAGAGAACAGAAAAAGGAATTAGTAGGTGTTGATGTCTTCTTAGATTGGAGTGGTACAGACCCTCAAGAACTTGGAGATACTCTAAGTAAATTGGAGGATTTGAAATTGAAACTTAAAATGATCACCAATCGAGGAGTGAAGGTATATCCTAATGGACAAAAGGAGACATACTGCACAGATCATTGGAGGTGTAGATTTGTATCTACTGAAGCGGATTTTAGTGCAAAGAACCCTGATTACCCTGCTACAGATTTTGAGCAGGTAATCATCCTACTTCATAAACTCCACATGAATAATTTTGACGTGATCAAGACAGAAAATCTTTATTCTTTTGACGGAAAGAGAGGCTTCTCATTAGGTCAAGGTGAATAAACTATTTACACATTTGAAAACTAAAAAAGACCGTTCTTTGAATGGTCTTTTTTGATTTTAAGATATGGATGATTTATTGATTTTGAATTTGTTCAATTTCTTTTAGATACATCTTCTCAGCCAATAGTTTTTCTACTACTTTCTTATGTATCAAGTCAAGTTTATTGTTATGGTTTTTTTGATTCAAAATTAATGAGAAGTGTGAATCTAAGTAAAATGCTAAGCAGCCCAATTCTTTGTTATAAAACAAGGTTGTTACTCCGTCCATAGCACCTAATCTAGATTTATAGCAATCAATTCGAAAAATAGAATTCTGAACTTTAATATTTTTACTTTTCACTAAAAACACAGCATTCTGATATCCTTGTAAAGTAGAGGTGGAGTCGTATAAGTCAAATTCAAAAAAATGCATTGGTTGTAATGAATCATTTTGATGGAATTCATTAAGCTTTTTATCATTTAACCTAAGTCTTACAACTGAGTCTTCATACGATACAGTATAACTACAATGAGTTTTGTTATGAAGCTTGTTTAAACCTTGCAGAGGATAATGTTCATACCAATAAAAATCTGAATAGAATTCAGTAGAAGAATCTATTTTACATGAGGAAAAAAATATAAGAACTAGAAGTATTATACTCTTCATTCGTTAGCGTTTTAGTTGAATAGCATGATGTAATGCTTTGTGAGATAATATGTTTTCGGTAATAACTAATTTGGAGGACTATCATAAACAAATTCAGAAATTGCGGTGTCTTTATATTTGTCACCTTCATATATTTCCATAATTCTAAAAGCGATAACATCACCATGACTTATCACATAAGGTGCATCTGGGAAATAGTAATTGTCCTTAAAGAATTTTCGTATATCAACCCTTTGATATTGCCATGTATCTTCTAGTTCAATTAGACATATTGGTTTTTCATTTAAAGAAACTTGTAATTGTTTAACTCTAGAATTTTCCTTCCAATGTTTTTCAGATTTACAATAGCCATTGAAAACTTCTATGATTCCATAAAAATTATAAGGTTTACCAAATCCGTTATACTTTTCGCTAAAGTCAAATTCAAATGAAATAAAATGTCCAATACCATCATTGGAGTCACCCTCAATCCAAGCCGTTCTTAAATCCAAATCGAAAATGTTATTGATAGTATAATTGTTACTTCCTTGATTGGCTAAGGATGAAGATGCATAAGGAATTCCAATTTTTCCAGAGTGAAAGCCCCATTTTTCACCTTCAATTATTTCATTGATCGTGTTGGAGTATACAAAATCGTTTTCATTCGCTACTCTCGACTTTATCAGTTCAAGTTTATTTTCTTGTGCAAAAGCATGAATTGAAAAAAATGATGTTAAAAGACAAAAAAGAACTTTCATAAAGTGTGAAGTTTGATATGTTTTTTCTTTTACAGAAGTTTCTATTTCTAACTAAATGCAGCATATTACTACTTAATTATTTAATAATTGAGTTCTCATATCCATATGGAAATCCCAAATTTCTTGCATTGGGACTGCTTTACGACTAAGTTTTTCTAAGTCATCATACTGAACCCAAAGATATGGAAAGAAATTTATTCCTTCATCTGCACTCATTTCTGATACTTCTTCTTTCCAATTTGCCCATCTTAAACCTTTGTAAAAGTCAGCAATGTCTCCTGTAAAAGCCCAGTAAATAAAATCTGAATACCCTATTCCAAGAGGTTCCCAGTTTAGTGTTTCTGGAGCAAGATAATATATTGAACCTAAGTCCTGTTGTCCAAATCCACCACCATTGACGGCAAACAAGCCACCAATTGCATCATCAGCAATAAGAAGGAAGGACATTAATTCTCCATATTCTTTAAATGACTTTCCTTTATTCCAAGCAGGTAAGCTCCTTTTTAACTTCTCAGAACCTGAACCTAAAATTCTTATCCAACCATGATCTACGATTATTCCTCCTGTTTCATAAACGATAGCACCCATAGGCGAACGAGTAGTAACTTGTGTATTGAATAATGATTGATTTGCTTTTGAGGAGTCTTTTGGCAAAATTTCAATCTTATTTTTTGCTTCTTTCATCCAAGCTTGTACTAAATTCCATCCAGGTTCCTCTGTATTGATAAGTTCTTCAAGGGGCCTCATGACAGCTTCTTGGCAAAAGCCAAATTGAAGATTGACTAGCATTAGCAATAAAATAGTATATCTCATAACCTAAGTTTTTAATTTAAGTGTTATTTATCTCTAAAGAACGATTGAGTTCAATCTTCAGTGTGTTAGTTTATTGATTTCATACTCAAATTTGAGCACCTTCAAATTCCATAAATTCATAGTTTGTGTTGCTGTGATTTTCCCATTTTGACTTCTTACAACTAACTTATCTGTGAATGATTTGATGAACTTAGCCCACAATTGATTTTCTGAATCTTTTAGTAAAAAGTAAAATCCATTATCACCAAGTTTTTGTCCAGAGGAATCCAATATGAGTTCTCCATTACTTCCTATTTTGGGTGTTAAAATCACTGTAGCATTTCCGTTTGGCAAAGGAAAAATAGCTTTAATACATGTCTTTCCAGATGGTAAAGTACATGTTTCATAAACACCTGCGTAAACTATTTGGTCTGAGGATTTAAATGATCGTAGCCAAATTGTTCTTTTAACTTCTTTAGTTTTAGTATCTACTAGTTTTATGATTTCATTAGTCAAGCCCTCGGAATCTTTTATGTTTTGAGTAGGGATATTTAGTTGTTCTATTCTTTTGCTAAATAGAACACTTACTATAGTGCTGAATAACTTAAAAATCGGATTCCATTTTACTTGTAATTTGAGGCCATAGTTAGATGTATTCAGGTAGAAATCAATTACATCATCTGATAAAGATTTTAATTCTTCGTCTGATAAGTTTAGCTCTTCAATTGATTCAAGTAGTCCATTATCTTTTTTATGATTAGATCTAACCAAACACTCATCTTTAGCTAATTGGTCAATAAACTTATGACCAATTCCATTTGTCTTTCCAAAAGGACCTAGAAGCCATTTGTGTTCAGATTTATCAATCCTCTTTCCGAAAAGAATGACCCATTGTTGTGTGATCCAATCTTGAATATATTGTTTTCTTTGCGCTAGATTCATCATTACAATATCTCAATTGTGTTTGGAATGATATCAGATTGACCATTCCATTTACCATACTCAGATAAAGGCTTAAAGCGAAGCGTAGTGAATTCAAAGTGGAAGTTTTTTCTTTGTCTTTCTTTCATGGCTTCAGAATGTCTTTTTGGTTGACTGACTTGACTATGTCCATGAACCATATCCGTCATTTCTTTTTCTGTTTTCCAAATTGAAAATGTAGAAACTGTATTTGGAAATTTAATGGAAGCCAATGAAAATAAACTTCCAGGATGGTCTCTTACTAGTTTTTCAACAGGTCTTCCCCAATGAATAAACCTTGGAATTGCCAGCGGTTTCATTCTTGCAATTGTTATGGCAACTACTGCTGAAGTTGAATCTCCTAATAGATCTTCAGCGTCAGGTATTTTGAATCCTGTATATTTTCCCCATACTCTCAGAAATGATAAACGAACATGCCAAGCATTGGCTAAAACTTTACCGAATGAATCCAATTTCAAATAATTTTCAAGTGCTGTTTCATTCTCCCATTGCATAAAAACAGCCACTTCCCCTATCAAAATTCTTGAAGTTGAAAAAATGGGCGAACCGAGTGTCATAGCCGTCATATACTCAGCGTGAATCAGTCCTTTTACTTGTGTAGAAATAGGATTTGATGCGATATGTTTGATAGCATCTAAAAAAGGAATTTTCACTAAATGATAAGAAAAAATATTCACAGTAAGTTTGTTTCGTTTATTGATGTGATTGAAATAGTCTTTTATTTCCTTTCTTCAAATTTGAATTGAACATTATAAGTTTTTAATCTCTACAATTGCATTTTACGACTAATTTAAAGTTTTAAGATCAATCATATCACATTGAAGTTAAACAATTTTCTTTTTCAATCTAAAGTATATGACAAGTGTTACAGACCATATTATGATTATATCCAGAGTAAAGTTTTCAATCACCCATCCACAATTTGGAGAATCCGAACCTCTGAGCCAAAACTGATAATAGTATTTGAATGGAAAGCCAATATTTGCAACTGGTTTTAATGAAGGGTCTCCAACAGATTTCAATAATGAAAACATCACAGAGAGATATGAGAGAACACTAAATGCTATGAATGCATAAAAACTAGCTGTAAAAAGTTTTTTAATCATGTACTAAATCAAAGATATTGTGTGATGAAATATTTCTTCTTCGACTAACTAGATAAGTTTGTAATTACTTAACAAATGAAAGAGAGCATTCTATTTGTAGAGTTAACGAAGTGATCTTCGAATTAAAAAATGGGAATTAGAGTTTTCAGACTCGACTTTTTGGAAGTTTATTCGAGTCTGAAGACTCCCTCTCTCATCTATGAATTCTTAGAGTAACTCTAAGAACAGTATAGTTATATATCAAAATATAGCTCCATTTATTAAGTTGAAAAAAAATAAAATAAAAAAGGGACTATAAAGTCCCTTTAATTGTAAACTACAACTGAATATTAATTAAGATAAACTGAATTTTTCTTCGATTAGGCTTGAAATTCCTTCATTGTGAATCTGTTTCAAGTTTTGAGAAAGTTGTATTTGTAGCCCTTCCAATTCATTCAAATTCTGTCCCCAGATATAAGTTGCCGATAGCACTCCTTCAATAATTATTTCAAAATCTGTACTTCCGTTGATATAGAAATCAGCCCAAAGATTCGCTAAAAGATCAATGATTTCTTGATTGTCTTGCGGCTTGAATTCTTTCAGATTCTTCGGATCGTAGAGTTTAATTAATGAGGCAAAAGAAGTCAAAATGCCTTGTGGAAAGCTCCCATTTTTTTGATGAAAGCTTACTATGGATGGCAAAACTCTAGTATTGAATTTTGGGAATGAATTGAGTGAAATACTCTTCAAATAATGTTTGATAAACGGATTTCGGAAACGATCGAGTACATCATTTGCAAATTCTTCAATGCCTTCTGAAGCAGGTAAAGAAGGTACAATTTCATTTTTGATAATGCTTTCTAAAAAGCTTCCTACTTCTTTATCATCTACGCCTTCTTTCACGGTTTCCAATCCTGAAAGTAATCCTAAGGGTACTAAGCAAGTATGGGCTCCATTCAGAATTCTAACTTTTCTGCTTCGGTAAGGAGCTTGGTTGTTAGTTACAATTACATTGAGGCCAACTTCTTCCGTAGGTAAAATGTCTTTGATTTTTGAATCACCTTCAATGACAAAAAGATGGAACTGTTCACCTTCAACAACCAATTGATCTTCATAGCCTAATTCCTCATGAATTTCTTCAATTCTATCTTTAGGAAAACCAGGCACAATACGGTCTACGAGTGTATTGTAAAACGTACAAGCTGAGTTTATCCAAGATTTGAATGCTGCTGAAAGCTCCCAATCTGTGGCGTGTTTTAAAATGATTTCTTTTAAGGTCTGACCATTTTTATCAATCAGCTCACAAGGGAGAATTGTGAGGCCCTTTTTCTCATCTCCATTGAAGTGTGAGAATCTTTGGTAAAGCAAAGCAGTAAGCTTGGTAGGAAAACTGTTTTGTATGTGCTCTAAAGTATCATTTTCATTGTATGAAATACCTGCTTCAGTAGTATTTGAAAATACAAATTGAAGACTATCTTCTTTGGCTAAGTCCAAATAATCTTGGTAGTTTTCATATGGATTAATGACTTTTTGAATACAATCAATCAGTTGCCTTTTATTGATTAGCTCACCTTTCTCAATGCCTTTCAGGTATAGGTGATATAAGCCATCTTGTGCATTAACCAATTCACCCAAGCCTTGAGGAATAGGTTGAACAACAGCTACTCCAGCATCAAAATTTGCCTTTTCATTCATCTCTTGAATCATCCAATTGATGAATGCTCTTAGAAAGTTTCCTTCACCAAACTGAACAATTCGAATTGGTTTTGCAGGAACGGTTATATTTTCTCTAGTAAGTTTCATGTTGATCTTTTTTTAGTGACTACAATGAAATCCCTCTTTTCCATGGAATAAAATCATCTTGTCTTAATCGCATTGCATTTGTTTCAGCCTTCCCACTTGCAACAGCCAGTAGGTAGTCCAACATTTCTGCGGCTTTTTCTGCTATACTGTTTTCACCTCTTACTACAGCCCCTGTATCAAAGTCTATGATATCTTTCATGCGTTCAGCTAAAATGGAGTTTGAAGCCACTTTGATAACGGGTGTAATCGGATTTCCTGTAGGCGTTCCAAGTCCTGTACTGAAAGTGATAAGTGTAGCTCCAGAACCTGCTAATGCAGTGGTTGATTCTACATCATTTCCGGGAGTGCAAAGAAGGTTTAAACCTTTATTTTTGATTTGCTCAGTATAATCCAAAACTCCGACAATTGGAGATGATCCTCCTTTTTTGGCTGCTCCTGCAGATTTCATGGCATCTGTAATTAAGCCATCTTTGATATTTCCTGGAGAAGGATTGGCATCAAAACCAGACCCGACAGCCTCAGCTCTTTTCTTGTATATTGCCATCAATTCTACAAATCTTTCTGCATCGGTTTGTGTAACACAACGATCTGTAAGGCTTTGTTCCACACCGTTCAATTCAGGGAATTCGGCAAGAATTGGCGTAGCACCTAAAGTCACTAGCATATCTGAGACATAACCCATGACTGGGTTTGCAGAAATCCCAGAAAAGCCATCCGAGCCACCACATTCCAAGCCTAATCGGAGTGCTGAAATAGGCGCTTCTTTTCGTTCTATTTTGTTTGCTTCAACTAGTCCAGCCATTGTTTTGGTGACAATGTCAGCAATGAATTCTCCTTCAGAATTACTTTTTTGTTGTTCTACAAAAAAGAGTGGTTTATCAAGCTCAGGATTCATTTTGAAAATAGCATCTTGCAAAATTTCTACTTGAGCATTCTGACAGCCAAGGCTTAAGAATGTTGCTCCAGCCACATTGGGGTTATTCAGATAACCGGCTAAAAGTTGACATAAAGTGTCTGAATCTTGCCTGATCCCTCCACAGCCACCATCGTGAAGCAAAAACTTGATGCCATCAACATTTTTAAATACGCGCTCTTTCGTAGCCTCTTTTGTAGGAACGAGAATGTCTTCTGTGAGTAAGTCTGAGGCTGTTGCTCCAGACTGACTTTTAGAAATGAGTCGATCAATGTCCAACTCATAATCTCGTCCTTTGCTGTAGCCTAGTTTTTCTTCCAAAATTTCTTTGGCAGCAAGTACGTTTCTATTTTCACAGAAAACCAGAGGAACAACAAGCCAGACATTTTGAGTACCGATCTGCCCATCACTTCTGTGATACCCTTGGAAGGTTCTATGTTGAAAAGCAGAAACATCAGGTTTTCCCCATGCTGTTTTTCTTTCTCCTACTTTAACTTCATTGGCAGCATGTTTTACATTTGATGTCGTAATTGCTTGCCCTCTTTTAATTTCTTTCGTCGCTTTACCGACGAGTACGCCATACATTTGTATTTCATCTCCCTCATTGAAATCTGAAAGAGCAAATTTATGTTTGGCATTTATATTTTCAATTGGTGTATAAAAGGACCCTTCGTAGCTAATGGTTTCGTTGGCCTCCAAATCAGTAAGCGCAACCATTACATTGTCTGAAGGATGTACCATCAGTATTTTATTCATCATTTGAGTGTTTAGTAAACAGCGAGCTGCTTTTGTCGATATTCTTTTGCGAAGCCGATCAACTCTTGTAGTAATTCATAAATGCGTTCGAAATCCCAGTTTCCGAAATGATCTTTAACGACTAGATTTCCACCTATACCTACACAGCTTACACCAGCGTCTAACCATTTTGTTAGGTCATCTATTGTAGGTGAGATTCCACCTGTAGGCATGACATCAGTCCATGGCATCGGAGCTTTAACCCCTTTTATAAATTTGAGAGCATCAAGCGCATTGGCAGGGAAAACTTTCACGACTTCAGCTCCCAGTTCATGAGCTAAAGAAACCTCAGAAACTGTACTACAACCCGGAAACCAAGCAATTTTTCTACGATTACATAATTTACCAGTTTGTTCATCTAGTAGAGGAGAAACTATAAAATCTGCCCCATTCTGAATGAAAATTGCAGCTGTAGGAGCATCTACAATAGAGCCAATACCGATTACCATTTCGGGCATCTCTTTCCTCGCTTCTTTTACAAGCTTTGAAAAAATTTCATGGGCAAATTCTCCACGATTTGTAAACTCGAAAACTCGGACCCCTGCCTCGTAAACTGTTTTCATAAAAGAAAGGCAAAGGTCTATTTCTTTATGGTAAAAAACAGGGACAACGACCGTAGATTTCATTTTTTGAACAACTTCAATTCTTGAAAATTTAGCCATATTATGGATTGATTTTAATGTAGAAAAGTGGAAGCAAAACCTCTGAAATATCAGAGGATTGCTATTTAAGAGTACTAGACAATTTCAGATTTGATGTCCACTTTATTCGTATCTTTTAACTGTCCGTTTTCTGTTATATAATTCTCAGTTTGTTCTAATTCATATATCCGATCCATAAGCTGCCATTTTCTCTTTGCAGAAACACTGGCATCAGTTTCTTGAAAACGAGAGACAAAGGCTTCCCATTCTGCCTGTCTAGGTTTGTGGGCAAGTTCACTCATAGCTTGATCATGATCAAAATCAGGAATTGTATCCATGATCATGAAGAGTTGTGAGCCAAAGAGATAGATTTCCATATCAAGAATTCCAACCTCTTTCATTCCTTCTGTGATTTCTTTCCAGGCAGCACCTTTGGCATGTACTTTTTTATACTCCTCGATTAGGCTAGGATTATCGGTAAGTGTCAAGGTTTTGCAATAGCGTTTATATTTTCCCATTCTTAAACCTGCTTAAATCTTCTGTATCCAAATACTGCAATGACGCAGAAGCATAGTAAAGGAATGATAAAAGACGCATTAACGGCATCCATTCCTAAGATAGACTTCATGTCAATGATTGCACCTTGCATAGGGGGCATTAGAGCGCCACCAACAATTGCCATTACTAATCCTGCTGCACCAAATTCTGAATCGTCACCCACTTCCTCCAAACTAATTCCGTAGATGGTAGGGAACATAAGCGACATGAAAGCTGAAGTGGCTATCAAGGCATATAATCCTAGATCACCGCCTATGAAAATAGTACAAGCCATTGTTACGATTCCGCCAATTGCAAAAAATGTAAGCAGTTGAGCTGCTTTTAGGTATTTCATTAGGGCTGTGGCAATGAATCGGCTAGATAAAAATAGCACCATCGCAATGATATTAAATGACTGTGCTTCTGCCTTAGTATAGCCTAAATTTTCAGCATATTGGATAATGAATGTCCAACACATAATCTGAGCACCAACATAGAATACTTGGGCAATAACGCCTTCTTTATAGGTCTTATTTTTAACTAATCGTACAATTGTATTTCCAAGTGAAAATGATTGATCGCTTGTTCTTTCTTCTGGAATTTTGACCATTGCGATGACAACACCAACAATAATCACGACGATACCAATGAATACATATGGATCTCTAATAACCATAAGGTCATTGAGTTTGATGATTTCTTTTTGAGCCGAATCAAGTGTGGTATAGATCAAGTCGCCACTGGTGTTCTTTTCTGCTGATTGTAAGGCTGAAAGAATAAACTGCTGAGCGACAAACATACCAGCCAACGAACCAATTGGATTGAATGATTGTGCAAGGTTCAGTCTGCGAGTAGCTGTTTCTTTTGCCCCTAAAGAAAGTACCAAAGGATTGGCTGTAGTCTCTAAAAAAGCTAATCCGAAGGTGAGAATGTATAAGGAAACAAGGAAGAATCCGAAGATTTGAAACTGAGCCGCAGGAATAAAGAGTAATGCTCCTGTGGCATACAATCCTAAACCAATCAGAATGGCCGTTTTATAGGAGTATTTCTTAACGAATAATGCTGCGGGCAAAGCCATCGTGAAATACCCGCCATAGAAAGCAAACTGTACCAAAGATGCTTTGAATGTCGAAATTTCCATGACCGTTTGGAAAGCTGAAACCATCGGGTTTGTGATGTCATTGGCAAAACCCCATAGCGCAAACAGACTCGTGATCAGTACAAAAGGAAGGAGGTATTTCTTCTCTATCACCTTTTTGGGCGAAGCAGAAACAGGCTCTTGTCCTTCGGCTATTATGTTTTCGGTTACTAGTTCATTCATGTGTTTTTAGATTTTATGGTTATTCTAAAAAATATGATTATCAATTGGTCTGCTTAGGAAAGCGTAAGCATTGCTTTAATTACTCCTGTTTCAGGTTTTAGCCAACTGTCAAAGTGATCAGCGATTTCGGTGAAAAGGACTTTGTGTGTGATCCAAGGATTTGTATCAATTTGGTCATTTTCAATCATGCTGATAATTTGTTCGAAGTCAGAAGGAAGTGAGTTTCTACTGGCTATGATGGTTAATTCTTTTTTATGGAAATAAGGATCGTGGAAAGAGAAATCTCCTGGGAATAAACCAACAAATACAATTCGGCCAGCAGAAGCTGTAAACGTAAGTGTATTTGCCATTGAGTGCTTATTTCCGGTAGCATCAATTACTACTGTAGGCAGATTGCCATCAAAAACATCTCTTAGTCGAGCTTCAGTTTCTTCTACTTCAGAAACAAGAACGGTTCCATCTACACCAATGTGCTTTTGACAGAAATCTAAACGACTTTGGTTGATGTCCATCATAACCGTTTTAGCTCCTGCTGCCATCGCAAATTGGCATGCACCCATCCCGATAGGGCCTGCTCCAATAACTGCAACTGTATCGGAAGAAGAAACCATAGCTCTATTCACGGCATGACAACCAATACTTAGTGTTTCCACCAAGGCCAATTGATCATAAGATAACTTTTGAGAAGCATGAAGATAATTAGCAGGAATTTTAAAGTATTCTCTCATTCCTCCATCTTCATGAACGCCAAAGACAGAAATGTTTTCACCACAGTTTGTAAAACCTCTTTTCACAGCATGGTCTTCTGTTTTATTGAAATAAGGTTCTACAGAGCATTTATCACCAACTTGTACATTATTGACATCAGTCCCAATTTCTACAACTTCTACACCCAATTCATGCCCTAAAATTCTAGGATAAGAGAAGAAAGGTTGCTTCCCTGTATAGGCATGTAAATCTGTGCCACAAATCCCGATTCTATGTACTTTTACTAATGCTTCATTGGCCTGTAAGTCTTCAATCGGAGCTTCCGTTTCAGCCAATTGAAATTGACCAGGTTCGTTTAATATAATTGTTTTCATGTGTTTCTGCTTTTTGTATTTATTGGTAAATAGTGTCCGTGATTCTGTTGAATACTTCTTCTGAAAGTGCGCCTTTTCTCCAGTAATCTACGGTTGTTTGTATTTGGTCACTCTTTCGGGCTCCAATGACTACTCGATTTGCTTCTTTAACAGACATCAGATAACGGAGAGCCATCTCCGCAAGATCAATGTCTAGTTCATCCGCTATGGATTTAATTTTGATAGCTACATCTACATCTTTGTTAGAAATCCATTCATTGTTAGGACGCTCTTTGCAGTATTCGTCAAATCTTCTGCCGAGTAAGCCCATATGAAGTGCAGATGCCGCATAATAGGCATGTCCTTTTTCTTGGATCAGTGGAATATCTTTTTCAAATGCAGACATATTACAAGCATCCATTTTGGTGAAACCAGAGATCACTTCAAAAAGTCCCGATTCCATAAATGGATAAAACTCAGGAGTAGGATTTCCTCCCACACCTATTTTTTTTGTCCAGCCTTGTTCTTTGATGAAATTAAGTGTTTCTAATATTTCATCTTTTTGGGCAATAGGAGTGAGGTGAGGTTCGTGAAGAAAGAGTAAATCTACTTGATCGACACCCAATGTCTCTAGACTATTTTCCATACTTCTCAGCATTCCATCTCTGCTATAGTCAAGGTTGAAGTCATCTGCTTTTTCTGCAAAAAGACGGCCTATTTTAGTACTGATATAGGGCTTTTCTCCATCCCATTGTTTGAGTGCTTTTCCCACAAATTCTTGAGACCTATTGTAGGAAGGAGCAGTATCTAAAGATAAAATTCCGTGCTCTAAGGCATAAAGAATACAGCCTACAGATTCATCTTCATCTACTTCACCCCAAACGCCTCCTAAGCCTGAAGTTCCTAAAACTAAGCGTGTTCCGTGTGAAAACAACTTGCTTTCTTGGTAAACATCTGCTTGATATGTTGGTTTTGCTATTGTACTAATCATAAGTTTAAAGAATTTTCATTATTCTGCTATTACATCTTTGGACACTAGGCCATAAAACTGAATAGCGTTTTCACCTAAAACTTTTTTGAGATCTGCTTGGTCAGTGAAGAAATCTTCTACCACTTGCATCACCGTTTCGTATTCTCCTGCGAGTTTGCAAACTGGCCAATCTGAGCCAATCATCAGACGATCAGTTCCAAAAGCGTCTACCACAATCTGAATATATTGGTGAAGCTCTTCTTTTGTCCAATTTTTCCAGTTAGCCTCTGTCACCATTCCAGAAAGTTTGCAATAGACATTTGGGTAATTTGCCAATTGTTGGATCTCTTCTTTCCAAGGAGAAAACTTTCCATCTCTTATTTCTGGTTTGGCAATATGGTCTAATACAAATGGCTGATTTGGAAACTTTTCAACTAATTGTGCGGCATAAGGCAAGTGTTTTGGGAAAATCAGAATATCATAAGTGAGCTTGAATTCTTCCAGTGCTTGAATCCCGTTAAGAAATTCTTCTCTGAGCATAAATTGATCGTCTTCTTCATCTTGAAGTACATGACGAACACCTTTGAAATCTGAGAATTTTGAAAAGTAACTTAACCTTTCTCTGATATTGCTATGACTTAGGTTTACCCAACCCACAACGCCCATGATAAATGGATTTACGCTAGCTTCAGAAAGTAGAAACTGAGTTTCTTGTTCGCTCTGACTAGCTTGAACAGCCACACAACCCTCATATCCTGCCTTTTGCATTTCACCCCAAAGTTCAGTTGGCAAGAAGTCGTTCTTCAATATGTTCATTTGCTCATCAATCCAAGAATGTTCTACTGGAGAATATTTCCAAAGATGATGATGTGCATCTATCTTTTTCATTGTAAAAATGTTTAGCGTCAAAAAAATCAAGTGTTGTCATAGTTTATTCCCTTGATTCTTTACAAATGTATATCTAACACCTATAGCCGTCAAGTCAAACGTTTGCGCTGTTGTTTTAGCGTACTTTTTATAAAAACTCTAAGACGTAATTATAGGATATTAGGGAGAAAAAAAGCCTCGATAAAGTAGAAGCTACTTCTCGAGGCATCGCTTTATAGTTAGGAACACATTTAATCCTTGTGTGCTTCAACATTTCCTCCGATATCATTTTCGGTATAACCTTCCAATACAATTTTGAAGGCATGTGCGTAATCTGTTGAAAGTTGAGATGGAGCCTTAATAATCAATCCTTCAGCTCTTCTTTCCCATTCAAGTTTTTCATTACTACCTAATAGTTGAATATCAATGATTTCAGAATTGAGTGCTCCGATATCTGTACTTAGAGATTTCATAACAATTGCACCTTTAGGTTTGTCCATCACAATGGCATAAAACTCCTTATCCGATTTTTTAGTATATCGAATATCTTTATCTGTATAAGAAATCTTCAGCTTTTCGATTTTATGGCCACCTTCAGGTAATCTTGTAGGCCCTTCACCAAATACTGTCCAAGGTCTTGTAGCATAAATGGCATCTCCATTGATTTCTAACCAAGCCCCAATTTCTGTGAGTAAGTATTCCATTTCTGCAGGGATTGTACCGTCTGGATCGGGTGGTACATTGAGTAACATCAATCCATTTTTCGCAACGATATCAACCAGAATGTCAATGATTTCATTCGGCTTTTTGAATTTTGCATCTGAGCGGTAGAACCATGCACCCGGAGAAGTATCTGTTAGCCAAGCTGGAGATTTAGGCTGGTTAGGTCTTCCTCGCTCGTAGTCTTTGATGGCCATATCGTCAGTAAACGTACTTTCTTTGTAACATACACCAACTTCTTTGCCCCATTTCTTTGCGCTGTTGTAATAGTAGGCCAAAAACTTATGACGAGCTTCTAATGAAAGGTTTTCTAACCACCAGTCAAACCAAAGTAAATCTGGCTGATAGACATCAATATATTCTTTTAGTTTAGCCCACCATTCTTTGTGAAACTGCTCGTCGGGCATATCAGATTCTAAGGAGTGTGGCGTGGTGTAAAGGTCATAGTCATTTTCATTGATTTTGCTGTATTTGTGTGCTGGAGCAAAAAACTTCCAAGTGAAAGCATGATGGAAAGAGGCCATAAACTTCATGTCTCTTTTCTCAATTTCTTTTTTCAGCTCTGCAGAAGGATCAAATCCACCATAGTTCATCGAATTCCAACGTGTGGCTTTACTGTCCCACATCGCAAAATTATCGTGGTGCATAGCTACAGGACCAGCGAATTTTGCACCAGATTTTTTGAAAAGTTCAGCCCACTTTTCAGCATCGAAAGCAGTAGGTTGAAATTGTTCAATAATGTGTTTGTAGCCAAACTCGGCAGGGTCGCCATATTTCTTTACATGGTGTAGGTGGTTGTTTGAAGGCTTCCCATTTTTTGTAGGGACTTTCTTCCCGTCTTGATACATAATCATACCATGCCACCCACGGTAATATTTGCCAGGCTCTGTACCTTCAAATACCTGAGAGACGGGACCCCAGTGTGTATAGATTCCAAATTTGGCATCTAAAAACCATTCTGGTGTTTGATATTTGGATAATGATTCTTCAGTTGGCTCGTACTTTTTTTGTTGAGCATTTGCATGTTGTATTGCCAAAGAAGAAAGCATTATGACGAATAATTTTTTAAACCTCATAATAAATTTCTTATTTATAATTACTTACTAGAAATCCTTTTTTCAGTGTTGATTTCATTTTTCTTCAAACTCATTTTCTGATGAGCTATGTCGTAAAAGTAGGATGGAAGTAGTATTAGGATGTCTTCAAAACCTTTGAAAAATAGGGGGTATTTATTATGAATTTTAAGTACACCATTAAATGAAGTGAATTACCTACTATGAAATGCCATTGAAATAGCCATTGTTTTTAGGATTGGAGTGGTGTAAAATAGATAAGAGTCTAGAAAAACAAAACCCCATTAGTGATCTACTAATGGGGTTAAAGAAAGTATGATTAATCAATTTATTCTTTAATCAACTTTATATTTTTGATGATCGAATTTCCTTTCACAGATACAATGTATGTTCCTGTAGGATATTGAGATAGATCAAATACATGTTCTCCTTTCTTCATCAAATTATCTTCAACTTTTCTACCAGATATATGATAGATAACTACTTGAGAATCCTCTTGAAGTTTGATGTTTACCCTATCCTTTGTAGGGTTTGGATATACAGTACTTGATAAATCAATTTTATCACTATTTGTAATCATTGGAGAAACAATGATTTGGACTTCATCTTGAACTGTAATTCCAAAAAGACTCAATTCTAATATAAAACTCAAAATCTCAGTTTCTTCTACTTCAGGAGCTACGAAAGTAGGATTTAAAGAAGTCTCATCAGATAATTGAATACCCTCTGGTGATAGCCATTGGATATTTGCTCCATTTACTTCTGATGTAGAAGCATCAAGCGCTACAGTTTCACCTTCAAACACACTTTTCCCATTTCCAGCATCGGCAATTGGTGTAGGGTGGATAGTAATGGTTACAGTGTCAGTACTTACAGAGTCCATTACGTGAACTTCAAGGATAAAGTCAAAAGCTGTAGTTTGAGATACATTAGGAGCTATAAATGTTGCGATATTTGTAGTATCATTTGATAAAGTAATATCGTCATTTGGTGCAATCCACAGAACATTAACCCCTTCTGGAGTAGATACAGAAGCATCTAAAGTTACCGTAGTACCTTCAATTACGTTTTGATCTACACCTGCATTTGCATTAGGCGTAGGATAAACAGTAACGATAACATTATCAGTACTGACCGAATCCATAAACTCAGCTTTAAGCATGAAGCTATATTCTGTAGTTTGATTAACGTTAGGAGCTGTAAATGTAGGCATAGCCACTGTGCTATCAGAAAGAGTAATTCCGTCAGGAGCAACCCAAGTTAGAGAGGCGTCTGATGGATCAGTAGCTGAAGCATCAAGCGTTACATTTTCATTAGCCCAAGCAGTTAAATCTGTACCTGCATTTGCGTTTGGAGTAGGATAGACAGTAACGATTACATTATCAGTACTGACCGAATCCATAAACTCAGCTTTAAGCATGAAGCTATATTCTGTAGTTTGATTAACGTTAGGAGCTGTAAATGTAGGCATAGCCACTGTGCTATCAGAAAGAGTAATTCCGTTAGGAGCCACCCAAGTTAATGTAGCTTCTGAAGGCATTGTAGCCGAAGCATCAAGCGTTACATTTTCATTAGCCCAAGCAGTTAAATCAGCACCTGCATTTGCGTTAGGTGTAGGATAAACAGTAACGATAACATTATCAGTACTGACCGAATCCATAAACTCAGCTTTAAGCATTAAGCTATAATCTGTGGTTTGATTAACGTTAGGAGCCGTAAAAGTCGGCATAGCCACTGTGCTATCAGAAAGAGTAATACCGTTTGGAGCAATCCAAGTTATAGTAGCATCTGATGGAGCAGAAGCTGAAGCATCAAGCGTTACATTTTCATTAGCCCAAGTAGTTAAGTCAGCACCTGCATTTGCGTTAGGCGTAGGATATACAGTAACGATTACATTATCAGTACTGACCGAATCCATAAACTCAGCTTTGAGTGTGAAGCTATAATCCGTGGTTTGATTAACGTTAGGAGCTGTAAATGTTGGCATAACTACTGTGCTATCAGAAAGAGTAATTCCGTTAGGAGCAACCCAAGTTAATGTAGCTTCTGAAGGCATTGTAGCTGAAGCATCAAGTGTTACATTTTCATTAGCCCAAGCAGTTAAGTCTGCGCCTGCATTTGCGTTAGGTGTAGGATAGACAGTGACGATTACATTATCAGTACTGACCGAATCCATAAACTCAGCTTTGAGTGTGAAGCTATAATCCGTGTTTTGATTAACGTTAGGAGCTGTAAATGTAGGCATAGCCACTGTGCTATCAGAAAGAGTAATTCCGTTAGGAGCAACCCAAGTTAATGTAGCTTCTAAAGGAGTAGTAGCTGAAGCATCAAGTGTTACATTTTCATTAGCCCAAGCAGTTAAGTCCGCGCCTGCATTTGCGTTAGGCGTAGGATAGACAGTGACGATTACATTATCAGTACTGACCGAATCCATAAACTCAGCTTTGAGTGTGAAGCTATAATCCGTGTTTTGATTAACGTTAGGAGCTGTAAATGTAGGCATAGCCACTGTGCTATCAGAAAGAGTAATTCCGTTAGGAGCAACCCAAGTTAATGTAGCTTCTAAAGGAGTAGTAGCTGAAGCATCAAGCCTTACACTTTCATTAGCCCAAGCAGTTAAGTCAGCACCTGCATTTGCAATAGGCACAGGATAAACTGTTATATTAACTTCATCAGAGTCTTCAGTATTTGAGTAACTGACAGTTAGAGAAATTGTATAAATAGTTTCTTCTGAAACATTTGGAGCTGTAAAAGATGGCATAACTGATGTATTGCTTGATAAACTAATACCTTCAGGAGCAATCCATAAGAAGTTGGCATCTGACGGTATTGAGCCTTCAGCATTTAGTGTAACTATGTTTCCTTCTAAAACCACCTGATCCTCTCCAGCATCTGCTATTGCACTTCCTTCTGGATTTATAGTTACAATGACTTGATCAGAATAGGTTTGATTATAATAGCTTACTGTTAGCTCAAATGTAAAATCAGTTGATTCATTAACTTGAGGAGCCGTAAAAGTTGGCATAGCTGTAGAGTTATCAGAAAGTTCGATACCTTCAGGAGCTGACCAAAGAATTGTAGCATTACTAGGAGCAGAAGCAGATGCATCTAAAGTAACTGTACTCCCTTCAATTACAGATTGATCTTCACCAGCGTTAGCCACTGCAGTAGGGTAAACGGTAATTTGAACTTGGTCAGTAACTTCTTGGTCATAATAAATAGCTGTTAAAGTGAATATAAAAGTTGTATCACTTAGAGTACTAGGGGCCGTGAAAGTTGGCATAGCTGCCGAGTTATCTGAAAGGTTGATACCTTCAGGGGCTGTCCAAAGTAGTGTTGCATTACTAGGAGCAGAAGCAGATGCATCTAAAGTAACTGTACTCTCTTCGATGACAGTTTGATCTTCACCAGCATTAGCAACAGCGGTTGGGTAAACGGTGATCTGAATTTGGTCAGAAACTTCTTGATCATAATAAGTGGCCGTTAAAGTGAATACAAAAGTTGTATCATTTAGAGTACTAGGAGCTGTAAAAGTTGGCATAGCAGCAGAGTTATCAGAAAGTTCGATACCTTCAGGGGCTGTCCATAGAAGTGTAGCATTACTAGGAGCAGAAGCAGATGCATCTAAAGTAACTGTACTCTCTTCGATGACAGTTTGGTCTTCACCAGCATTTGCGATAGCAGTAGGGTAAACAGTGACCTGAACTTGATCTGTAACATCTTGATCATAATAAGTGGCCGTTAAAGTGAATACAAAAGTTGTATCACTAAGAGTACTAGGAGCCGTGAAAGTTGGCATAGCTGCAGAGTTATCAGAAAGGTTGATACCTTCTGGGGCTGTCCATAGAAGTGTAGCATTACTAGGAGCAGAAGCAGATGCATCTAAAGTTACCGTACTCCCTTCGATGACAGTTTGGTCTTCACCAGCATTAGCAACAGCGGTTGGGTAAACGGTGATCTGAACTTGATCTGTAACTTCTTGGTCATAATAAGTGGCCGTTAAAGTGAATACTAAGGTTGTATCAACTTCTGTATTAGGAGCCGTGAAAGTTGGCATAGCTGCAGAATTATCTGAAAGATCGATACCTTCTGGGGCTGTCCATAGAAGTGTAGCATTACTAGGTGTAGAAGCAGACCCATCTAGAGTAACTGTGCTCCCTTCAATGACAGTTTGATTCTCACCAGCAATAGCAATCGCAGTAGGGTAAATAGTTACATTGACTACATCACTATCTTCACTCTCTAAAAATGTTGATGTAAGTGTAAAAGTTATCGTAGAATCTTGTGATACTGCTGGAGCCGTAAAAGTTGGCATGCTAGATGTATTGTCAGACAATGTAATTCCACTAGGAGCAGTCCATAATAATGTTGAATTTTCAGGAGTCGTAGCTGAACCATCAAGTATAACCGTTGTTTCTTCTAGTACTGTTTGATCTTCACCAGCATTTGCAATGGTATTTGGAAAAACAGTGACAATTACTTCATCCTCTACGCTTAATAGCCCTTTTTCTACAGTTAGTGTAAATGCCAAATTGGTTTCTTCCGTTACAGTTGGACTTGTGAATGATGGGTTTAGTGTATTTGAATTACTTAATGTTATACCATTGGGAGCTGTCCATGAAAATGTCAAATCTTCTGATGAATTATAGCTACCGCTTAAAGATACAGTACTATCGCTCATGACTGTTATGTCATCTCCAGCATCTGCTTGTAATTCAACGTCATATTCCAAAAGGCTTAAATCATCGATATAAACCAACTCATCAGAGGCATTGGTTGCAGACAGGATATTTAAAATAGATTGATATGAGTTACCAAGTGCTCCATCGCTACTATAATCTGTATCGATTGTTATTTTTTCTTCAAACTCAATCCATTCCCCAATTACTGCTGGAATTCCCCAACCCATTGAAGGATTAGTTATCCCCGCTTTTGCTCCGTCATACCAATAGCCGTATGGCATTAATCTGAAATTGATTACGTTGGTATTCATTCTTTCAGCTCTCAATTTCCCTTTTAGGATATAAGATTTACCTACAGTTATCGGGAAATGATGATCGGTTGCAGTCGAAATTTCAGCATCTGTACCTATTCCTCCTCCAATCTGGCTCGTAGTTTCTATTTTTAGACTATTTGTGCTATTTGTATTGCTATCTGGAATAAGTTCTGATAATTCAAATGATTCGAGTCCAATCCAACCTTCTGAAAGTCCGCTTTCAAAACCTCCATTTGTCAGAAGCTCAACCCCAAGTACAATCGCTTGCTTTACGGTAATAGTAACTGATGTTTCATCAGAATCTAATTCACCATCGTTTACGACTAAGGTAAATTGATATTCTGTTGTTTCTTGTACATCAGGAGCTGTAAAAACGGGTTTTACTGCATTTGTGTTTGATAAAGTTATTCCTACAGGAGCTGTCCATGTATAAGTTAGTGCATCATTATTTGCATCTGAAGAACCAGAAGCATCCAATTGAACTTCATCACCAGAAGCTGCAGTAACATCTAAACCTGCATTGGCTATAGGAGCTTGATTGTCGACTTGAACAACAAGATCTAAACTTAAATTTTGATCAATGACTTCAAATTCATCCGTAAGAGTGATGTGTAAATCTTTTGAAATAGTGTATGAATATGTACCCGGAAGTAATTGTTCAAAAGTGGCTACTCCAGATTCATCTGAAACTAAAGATTGATTGTAAACATTATCATCCGTTACTGTAATACTAGCATCATTAAGAATTTCCCCTTTTGAATTTGTAAGGTTAAACGTTGATGTATAAACCGGAACACTTTCAGAAATCAATGAGACTACAGTTATGTCACCAGCCAAACTAGCTACTAGAGTACCTTCCGTATCTTGATATCCATCAGCCATGACAGTGTAAGAATAAGTGCCTGGTAAAATTAAATCGTCAAGTAATCCAGCAGCATTTGTTTGGTACTCAATATCATTAATTGTGACTGTTGCGTTTTGAATCGGGGTAGTTCCATCTGACATGGTTACTTTCAATGGGATTGCTAAAAATGTTAGCAAGCTATCATAGGCAGTAGCAGAAAACCCTTTGAGTACTGCGAAAGAGTTCTCTTTCATTTCCCATAATCCTGAAGCTGAAAAATCAAGTCCAGTATAATTTGATTGCTCAAGTAATTCTTCTGGCGTCAGAATAACTACAGTGGAATTAGGATCTGTTTGTCCTGTTGTGGAAATACAATAGATTTCATCCACATTTGCATTTGCAAGACCAACAGTTGCTTTTCCCTTTAATACTTTTCCGTAAAAAGCAGACTTTGTAATCGTACTATTAGCAAGTATATTTTGAATATTTCCTACCAAACCAGCATTGTGATTCGCCCATTCTGGATCTATCTCAGCATCAACAAAGCAGTTCACGATAGTATTACCGTTATACTTTCCAACAAGACCACCTACGCCACCTTTTCCAGAGACATAACTGTCAACTACAAAGCAGTTTTCAACCGTAGAATTCCAATCAAGTTGTCCGATAAGTCCCCCAATTCTTTGAGAAGATGCAATAGATTTAAAATCTACATTGGTATTTACAATTCCTAAGTTACTTACTGTAAGATCTCGTCCTGCACCAATAAATCCACCAAAAAGGAAATCTTGATCTGGGTGGGGTGTAACCGTTAGGTTAGAAATTGTATGATGATCACCATCGAAACTCCCCATAAAGTAATATTCTTCTGAGGCTGAAACCCTCCAACCAAGTGGGTGAAATATTTCTCCTTCCATATCGATATCCTCCGTAAGTTTGAAGGATTTTCGCATACCCCACATCGTTTTGGCTGTATCCAAATCCAATAAGTCTTGTACATTACTTATCAGATAAGGATCATTCGTTGTACCACTTCCGCCCGAGAAGTCTTGGGCTATAAGTGCCTTAGAATTATAAAAAAATATCATCACTAAGAATGATAGACTAAAGTATAGTTGTTTCATTTTTTAATAAATGTAATAATGACATTATAAAATTGATTTTTATGAAAATCATTATCTGCATCTAATTTTAGGTGTATAAATAAAACAAGAATAAGGGGGCATATTTTTATGCTCTAAAAATGAAAGTAAACACGACTACTACAATCACCCCAAAGGTAAGTTTGAGTAAAAGACATCAATGATGAAAAAGTATGTCTTGTGTAATGCGCAGATATTTAGTGGTTTATGATTTTTGTTTTTGGATTCACAAGTTATAAAGGGGGGAATTCAGAATAAATGAAGGGTAATTTTACCTGTCCATTAAAAAGAATACTTTTTCTTCCTGTATTTCAATACATAATCGTCTAGGTTACACTTAACATTAAATAGATATTGAGATGCAGATTATACATAAACTACTCGTTTTTATATTGTTAGTGTCATCTTTTAAGACACTTGCTGATCCTCCAGAACCTAAAAAAGGATACCGATGGGTATTAAATAAAAGGTTTTCAGATGAGTTTAATGGGACTAGTTTGAATGGATTGAAGTGGAGAAATTACTTTGATGGTTGGAAAGGAAGACCACCAGCAAAGTTTGTCCCTTCTTCTGTTTCGGTAAAAGACGGGTATATGCAAATAAAAAATGCTATGCTTGATCAAGCTGATGGAAGCTATATCATAGCAGGCGGGGCTGTTCAGTCTTTAAGTTCAGAGGCTTCTTATGGTTATTACGAATGTCGTTTCAAATCATCGAAGATTAGAATGTCCACTACATTTTGGCTCTCAAATAAAAAAGAATTATTGGACGAAACGGAATGTACCACCGACCGTTACAGCCAAGAATTAGACATTTCCGAAACAGTAGGAGGACATACTGGGACGTTCCAAAATCATATGCATAGCAATACACATTATCGTCATATCCCTTGTGGTGAATCTAAAGAGGTATTTCATTCCGCTGGGGCTAAAAAAGAATTAGCTTCTACTGTTTGGGAAGATTTCCACACCTATGCTTGTTGGTGGGAAAATGCCTACACGGCTCATTTTTATGCAGATGGAGAATACTTTACTACTGTAGATTTTGATACTTCGATTGATGCGACAGCACCCTTTGATAGACCAATGCGTGTCAATATGGTCACGGAAACTTATGATTGGATAACTCCACCAGAAGAGGCAGATTTAAGAGATGATGCCATCAATACTTCTTATTATGATTGGATAAGAGCTTATACCTTAGTACCAATAGACGAAGTAATTGAGGAGGAAGTGATAGAAGAAACACCTTTATTGACTAATGCAGGTTTTGAAGAAGGAAACTTGAATGGATGGCAAACTTGGGGAAATGTGGTTGAGGTTGTTTCAGATAATTTTTATTCGGGTGAAAATGCCATACATGTAATTGGAGGCGGAGCACCAGAGCAGGTTATTTCGTTAAAACCTAACACTACTTATACACTCCGTTGTTATGCGAAAGTGGTTTCTGGAAGTATCAATCTAGGAGTAAAGGAAGGTGCAAGCGGTGCTGTGACTTGTAGCGGAAATTCTTATCAGAAATATGAATTAGAATTTACAACAGATGATAGTGGTAAAGTAAAAATTTACTTCTATGCGATAAAAGAAACAGACGAAGGTTATGCGGATGATTTTGAGCTGACTGAAAAAGATGCTGTAGTTCAAGAACCCGAAATATTTGAAATCTATACTGAAGAGTTAAGTTTCTCAGAAGATTTATCAGCTCTTGAAGTAGAGAATGAATATGAAATTTTGATGACCTACAAGGCAAACTTTGACAGAACGATCAAGCTGGTTTTAAAAGATAAAAATGGTAACTCTATTGCTGAAACAAGCCAAACCGTTTTAGCCGGATACGGTAAGGATTCTTTCACTTTGCCAGTGAATACAACACTTACTAAAGGCGAAAAATATATAATTGAAGCGAGTTTGTCTGATCAAGAGATAGGAGAAACAGTGACAAATATTTCACAAACAGTTCAGATTGGGCAAGTAGAAGAACCTCAAGAACCCACTACAATTTTAGGGACAGAAGATTTGGGCAGTATTCAAACCATTTTTCCCAATCCAGTAGAGACGGTATTAAACTTAAAAGGTATCGATGTAGGAAGCCAATTTAAAATATTTACGCTTCAAGGTCAGATGATTAGATCGGGTATAATTTCATCGGATACAATTCCTGTAGAATCCTTAAAAAGAGGAAGCTATTTACTTTCAATCAATGACAAATTGTACAGACGTTTTATCAAGAAATAGATTGACAACAATCTAGCTTATCTAATAAAATGATGTTGTTGGTTCCACGTAAGGAAAAATATTCTCATTAGCTAAGTACAACCTTTCATCTATTTATCATCTTAACCATCGATCCAATGAAAATAGTAAGTTTACTTTTTACAACTTTTTTTCTTTTTTCATTCACCTGCGTTTTTGGACAAAGTAATATCAATTATGGAGAGAATTATGTAGTTTTTGAGGCAGAAGATACAGACTCTCCATTAGGAAAATGGGCTTTACGAACTCCTTCAGACCCTAAATATTACAAAGGAGATGACCTAGAGGCGATCAACCAAACTTATATTGAATTTACTGGTGGTTGGGCTAGTAAAGAATCTCCTTTACACTATACTTTCACTTGTCCTAAAACGGGAAAGTATCGTTTACTCATGCGACTCTATCAGCCTCTTACCGAATCTGAAAAAGGTGATCAGAAAAATGATGTTTTTATTCGCCTTGAAGGAAATTATACGAGTGAAACTTCAAAGCCTAAAAGTGAATTAGAGAAAGATCATAAGTTTTGGGGAAGGGGAGTTCGAAAGTGGGGAACTTGTTATAGTCTAGAAATCGGTGGTGGTCATTTGCATGCACGCTATGGTTTGATTGAAGGTGAAGAATATACACTCATTATGTCTGGAAGATCGCCAGGAGCTAGTTTGGATTACATCATGTTTTATGAAGATACGCCTTCAAAAGGAATTGGAAATACTGATTTAGCAACACAATTTCCTGAAGAATATCGACCAGTGGTAGCTTCTGAGTCTATACAGATTGTCTCTTCTGATACTAGTATTAGAGATGGAAGTACGTTACAGCTAGGTGTGAATTTTGAACCTTCAAATGCAAATTCAACTGTTGTTTGGACTTCTTCCAATGAGCAAGTTTTCACAGTTGATGAAGACGGTTTGGTTCGGGCTATAGGAAATATAGGAGATAAAGCTACAGTCATTGTAAACAGTACCGTAAGTGATTTAAGTGCTGAAATAGAATTAGAAATTGTAGAATGGTATGCCATTTTGTTAGATGAGATTAATGTTTCACCTAAAAGTAATTATTTAGAAATAGGTGATACGAAACCATTGCAATTGGATATTAATCCATTAAATGCGGATGATACGTCTGTGACTTGGTCTAGTTCAGATGAAAAGGTTGCTACTATAAATCAACAAGGTTTGGTAGAAGCAGTAGGACTTGGAAATGCTACAATTACTGTTCAAGCCAACGATTCGGGGGAAGTAGCAACAACTACAGAAATTTTTGTAGGACAATTATATTCCCAAGCTATTTATTGGAATGCTAAAGAAATTATGGGAGAAGAGGATATTCTTACAGACGGGACATTAATTGAAGCTATTAATTTCTCAGGAGGAACAAATGCAAACGATTTTAATACTGTTTTAAATGGAGTTGAATTTGAAGGCTTAGTTAATGGTAGTGAAACAAACGAGTGGGATGGTCCTGAAAGCATGCATTTCTATAGTTCTTCTAAACAAGTCGTTCCAGAGACTACGGACATTTATGATGCTAATGTAGGGCTTTCACCTTTTGATAATGCGATGTCAAATTTTTTATGGGATGGAGCTGAAGGTCCCTCTAAAATAGCCATTAAAAATTTACAAGTAGGAGAAAAATACAAACTTCAATTCTTGGTCGGGGATACTAGAAGCAGTCAATCGGGATCTTATATTCTGATAGATGACCAATATGGTTCAAATAAAAAAACATCATATGCAGTGTCTAATGGCTTATCGATTATAGGTGAATTTGTAGCCCAAGAAAGTATGTTCTATTTCACTTTTGGGAAAGTTAAAGGAGGGGAGCAAACTGGTATTAATCTTAATGCTTATCAGTTACGAAAAGTACCAAATATCATATCAAGTTTCAGTGAATCGACTAAGAACCAAGGAGCTCTAATTTACCCTAATCCAAGTTCAGGTTCTATTTCCGTATCTTTGAAACAAGGTTTAGTAAATACACAAGTTTGTATCTACACCATGACTGGCAAATGTGTATATCAACAAGAGTTAAAAGAAAATAAACAAAGCATAGATGTTTCTAGCCTGTTTAATGGTTTATATATCATTCAAGTTGTAAATGATGAGACAACATTGACTCAAAAATTACAAATAGAAAAGTAGCCTAAGTACTAGGGCATATGAAAAGAGGTTTGTTTTCCATTCATAAAAATTTATTCCAAGTGGAGATTGTATTCCTTATTCAAATGGTAGTCTTCATTTCTTTAATCAAGTAAAGAAATGAAGGCTACAATTAAGTCAATCAACCATTATTTCTTCTATGATTGATCAATTAGAATGAAAATCGAAATTACCCAAATTCATATGTCCACCTACTTAAATAAAATTTTAAATTTAAACTATTTTTTTAAAGCCATGAAAAGTAAGATATTATATGCCCTTTTATTTTTTATTTCTTTTGCAAATATAGCTTTTGGGCAGATCAAGGTCTGGAATCATATTTCAGCTAAAAAAGGAATTACTTCTAAACAGTGGGTTGTAAATGACATTGTTTATAAAGTGCGTCAGAAAGTAGAAACGCCATTTAGAACAGAAGCGTATGCCAACGTTAGCAGTAATGGACAAATTCAGAAAATCCCATTATTTTATAACGGTGATAATGAATGGATTTTGAGATATTCTAGTGCCGAAATAGGAGTGAAGACATTCAGTATTGAATCAGAACTAAAGCAGCTTAATGGTAAAAAAGGCACCATTAGAATTACAAAAAATCAGAAAAAAAATAGACATGGAGCAGTGGTACTTCACAATGATAATCCACAACATTTTTTCTATGAAGATGGCAAGCATTATTTCAATTTAGCTTTTGAATGTGATTGGCTTTTTGCACTTGATTATGGAAAAGAAGAACTAGCGAAAACGAAACATTTACTTTCTTTACTTGAGCAAAATGGATTCAATCAAGTAGTCATGAATGTATATTCGCATGATGTTTCTTGGAAAAAAGATGACTTACTTTTAGAACATTCTGAACATGAATATGGTGGCAGACAAGATATTTTTCCGTTCTTAGGCTCAAATGATAACCCTGATTTCAATTCTCTGAATGTGGAATTCTTCAAACATTTTGATCAAGTCATTTCTGAAATGCACGATAAAGAAATTGTTAGCCATCTGATGATCTATGTCTGGAATAAATTGGTGAGCTGGCCTGATATGAATTCGGAAGCAGATAATTTATATTACGATTATGTGATCAAGCGTTATCAAGCATTCCCAAATATTGTGTGGGATGTCTCAAAAGAGGCACTTTATTATGGAAGAGCGACCAAAGAATATATCTCAGAGCGAATAGAAAGAGCAAGAAAATTAGATGCTTATGGAAGATTGATTTCTGTTCATGATTTTGGTTTTTGTAAAAATCATCCTAATGAAGTAGACTTTATTTCTATGCAGAATTGGCAACATACCTTGTATCAGAATATGATGGATGCCCGAAAGCAATTCCCTAAAAAGCCAATTTTTAATATTGAACATGGAGGTTATGAAGAGTCTCCATATGTCGTCTTTCCTGGAGCTTATGTAAATGCGGAAGCTTGTTTGAGAAGAAATTACATGTGTCTTTTTGCAGGAGGGTATTCTACTTATTATTGGCAGGGAGCTTCTTGGAATGTGGTAATTCATAATCCTTTTGAACAAGACGAAAGTTTTAAAAAGCCCCATTTTGAGTATTTCAAACATATGAGAAAATTGTTTGATTCAGTCAATTTTGAAAATTGTGAACCTTTGCCTTGGTACAACTCTAGTGGTTATAATTTAACCAATAAAAAGGATGGTATTGTATTGATGTATACTCCAAAAGAAAATAATTGGGTAGGAACGAATCAGGTCTTGAAAAAGAATTTTGATACCTCAAATGCAACGCAACAGTGGTTTAATACAATTACAGGTGAATTTACAGAAGAAAACAAGTTAGATATAAGGTCTTTTGCTTTTTGGGATGATCGCCCTTGGGAAGGAGAAGCAGATACCATTTTAATTATCCGAAACTTGAAACCTAAAAAAGATATTTAATGGAAAAGGTTAAACTTCATTGTCTAAAGTCATTTTATTAGGTGTAGAAAGAAATCACAGCTATATATTTTGTGAAAATTAATAGCTGTGCTTTTATTTATTAATTGCTTTTCAAAAGAGAATGAAGTCTTTCATACACTTTGTTAGCTGAAATTACAGCTCCTTCCATATAGCCTTCAAACTTGGTAGCTGTTTCTGTCCCTGCAAACAACAATTTATCCTTCATGTAGCTTTGTTGTAGTAACGGATGTCCATTATTTTGGTGTGGTCGATGTATGATTTGATGATCGCCGACGATGAATTCATCTGTCCAAACTTTATCAAAATAACTAATATAAGATAAAGCCTCATTGCCAAGAAGTTTCTTTAAATGTTCTAAGACAAATTCTTTTCGTTGTTCTTGAGAATAGGAATCAGTAGTAGGGTTCAAAAAGCCTGTGAAACCGAATTTATTTTCTTCAATATTCGTATGATCGTACATTTCTGAAATAATACCAGAGTGGCTGAATAAGAGTCCTGAGTATCCATTTTTTCTCCAAAATGCTTGTTCATATTCTACTACAAATTTAAGAGAACCAGACATCCATGTTTGTACCGTCGGTAAAACGGCTGAAAGCTCTTTTGGTAATTCGGGTGAAAATTGAATTTGAGAACCAATCAATTGAGGTGGTAAACATAAAATGACTTTATCTGCTGACAAAGATTCTCCGTCAGATGTGCGAAGCTCTAGCTCATTATCTACCTCCGAAATACTTGTCACTTTTGTATTTAGACTGATGTTTTGTCTGTCTAATTGTGCAACTAACGTATCAATAAGTTTTTGTGTTCCACCGGCTAACCGATATGATGGGCTTTCGTTTTCAGGTACAAAAAACTGTTGTGGAGGCTCAAATGAATTGGTTTGAAATAAAGAAATCCCTTCTGTAAACTGCTTATATTTCTGCAATCCTAACTCATCGATAAGGGCAAGAAAGTGTTGGTGCAAATCTGAAAACCAAGTTGCTCCCAATTCTAAGGGAGTATCATGTTTCCCTTTTATCGTTTGAATACGCCCACCTATTCTTGATGACGCCTCTACAATTTTAGCGTGTATATTATTTTTAGAAAGTAAATAGGCTAGGGTTAATCCACTTAATCCACCACCAACAATTATAATTCGCTCTTTCAATCTCTGCTGTTTTACCAAGTAAAAAGAAACTCCATTACTTTTCAGCATAGAGTTTCTACTAATGAATAATGATTATTCATTGAACAGGCATTGAAGTTTTTTGTTTCTAAATCATAGCTAGTATTTAATGGAAAAGTCTGCTATTCCAATTCAAACTTAAATACTTGAGCCAAATCATTATACTTCGTTTCTGGAAAAGTCAGATAGAGGGTTTCTGGTGTCAATTCCCAATTCACAGCCACATCAGTACCCAGTAAGCGTACATTTTTGATTTTACCTGGCGGAATATTTCTGTGATATCCTCCAATACTTCGCATCTGAATGCGCTTTCCTGCTTTGGGCTTTCCTAGAAAAAAGGCATAAAGTGCTTTTTTATCTTTCGACACCGTGAATCTGACATCTTTTGCCGTATAATGGATTTTGGAAGATTGTCCTCCATGACTTCCATCTGAAGCTTTTGCAGGACCATAGCCAAATATGGTATGCGGACGACTTTCATAGACAGCTTCGCCATTTACTTGAAGCCAATCTCCAATTTGTTTTAGAATCGCTCGTTGTTCCTGATTAATCACTCCGTCTGCTCTTGGTGAAACATTGAGCAATACGATCCCATTTTTGCTCCATACATCAATCATATTTCTGACCACCAAAGCAGCTTCTTTATAAGGATGTCCTTCTACATACATCCAACGACTTTCACCAAGTGTAATGTCAGTCATCCATAGGGTAGATATCTTTTTTACCGCCTTGTTCGATATCCAAAATACTCAGATTCAGAGGTAAATCTTCTTGTTTATGACAAAGTGCAACTTCTTTTTCATTTTCTAGACCTTTGTTCAGGTGATGAGCAGCCATTTGTAAGCGGTAGTTTTCTGGTATCAGATTTAGCCATGAGTCGTACCACAAAATATCTGGATGGTACTTGTCAACCACCTCATTTACTTGGTCTAACCAATACTGATTGAAGGTGTCTATATCTTCAAAGTTGCCGAATAGTTTTCGCAATTTTGGATCAGTAGTCGCAGTCGGAAGATCGGGAGCATATGGGTAGTGACTATTGTAGCCATTTTTTCCCCAGTTGCTTTCATTGCCTATATTTCGTTGTCCATTTCGGGCATGATGAAAAGTCGCAATTGTTTTCAAGTCTCTACTTTCTAATGCCTCAAACAATTCACCCAAAATATCTCTTTTGGGCCCCATTGCTTTCGCATTCCAAGGATTTATTTCACTTTGCCACATCGCAAATCCATCATGATGTTGGGCTACAGGGCCTGCAAATTTAGCACCTGTAGACTGAAATAATTCAGCCCATTCTTCAGGGTCGAAATGTTCTGCTCTAAACCTCGGTATAAAATCTTGGTATCCGAATTTCTCTATTTTGCCAAAATGTTCTTCATGAAACTGGTTGACTCGGCTTCCTCGCTTATACATATTACTCGGATACCAAGCACTTCCAAACGCAGGAACCGAATAGGGTCCCCAATGAAAATAAATGCCGAGTTTGGCATCCGTAAACCATTCGGGTGCGGCTTTGTGTTTAGCTAAAGATTCCCAATTGGCTTCGTATTTTTGCTTTTTAGCGTTTTGATTTTCTTGTTTTTGGCAAGCAAAAAGACCAAGGCACAAGCCGAAAAAAAGGATTTTATTCATGTTTTTAGAGTGCTAATAAAAGTGTTGAGAGTTTAGATTTTTGGGCTTTGTGTATTGAAATCAAAAGTGAGATGAATCCGTATCGGGTCATCATCATTTCCGAAATAGTTTTCTGTATGTCCTTGTGGCCCCATGGTTTCGGGTTGTTGGAATTTAGAACCAATACCAGGAATGTTCATGAGAAAAGAAATATCTCCTTCTGGAAATACAGGACTTACCTTCTTTTTAGGGTCTTGTGGTGGATTTTCGGGAGTAAGCATATGCAAATAGGTGAAAGGAGTGTGGCAATAAACTGTAAAACCATTTTCATTTTTACCTTCTATTTTTGCCCAATACAAATTGGAATAAAACCCTTTAAATTCGGGATATTCAAAGCCCGAAACCCCTGTGATTGTATTGTTGTAATCGTTTTGCCAAGTCTGAAAACGAGTGCCTTTCAGTCGGTTTCGCCATACTCGGTAGGGACCATCACCTAGCCATTTCATGCCCGAAACCTCAGTTTCTGGAAAAGTAAAAGAGATGCCTTTGTAATCTTGAACGATACGTTTTCCTTTAATCTCTACTTCCAATTCTAATAAAGCATTTGGGTGAATAGTCCAACTAATTTTATCAGAACTTAGCTCTACATGAGCTGCCCATTTTGGTGTTTTGTCGGTAGCAACAAATTGCGTGATGAGTTTTAGTTTTTCATCTTTTTTATCAATGTAAATCGTATCAATCGCATCGTTTTGTCCTAAAAGAATTGGGCCGTTTTCTAAGGGAATTACATGTCCTTCTTTTTTCACTTTCTGTAGAATCCCATTTTTTGCAGAAAACTGATATTCCATTTTACCAACCTTGAAATGGTATTCTTCTCCATGTTTTTTCCAACTAATTTTACTTTTAGTATTCAGAGTTTGAGTTTGTTCTATTTCAAGTTCATTGGCTTGCTGAATAGGATAGCTCCAAGTGAAAATTTCTTTTCCATACGGATCAAAGGCCGTCAAATGTAATGCATGAGCAGATTGCCAGTTTGGAGGTAATTCGACTTGAAAAAAGCCTTTTTGTTCGGGGGCTAAATCCGGAAATTCAAGCTGTTGTTGATCGAGTATATGCGACTTATTTTTTCCATTTGGCCCATCAAAAAGTAACCATTTTGCTTCTAGTTTACATTCTTTCAGATTCGTGAAATGATAACGATTTTCGATTCGGAATTTTCCATTAAAATCATCTCTGATAAAACGATCTTCTATGTAAATCGGAGACCATACTTCCTTGATCGTATAATAACTTCCTTCCTTTTCTCCGTAAGGGCCAACTATTCCATCGGCAGCATGATTTCCGTCTGTGTCGAGTTCTCCGTCTCGGTCTGTTCTCAGAATAGCTTCATCGGCAAAATCCCAAAGAAATCCACCTGCACTCAAAGGCATATGCCACATTTGTTGCCAATAATCATCCAAGCCAGCTCCATGACCACCATCGTACAAACCATGAAGAAACTCCGTAGGGAAATATATTTTATCTTGCGAGTATGCATCTCTTGCAAAAGCATGATACCTGAAATAATGTAACGTATTGGTTTTTTTGAAGATATTCCAAGGATGAATCACTTCTCTTTTTTGAATATCCCAAATGGCATAGTCATCATCTAAATCGGTATTCCAGCCTGTTTCATTGCCATTTGCCCAAAGTAAAATACTCGGATGATTCACGTCTCTGACCACTAATTCTTTTACAAGTTTGTGGCTAAGTTCAGTATCAAGTTTGGGGCTATGCCAAGTACAAAGCTCATCAATGACGAAAAGCCCTAAGGAATCACAGACTTCCAAAAAATGAACATCTGGAGGATAATGCGACATACGAACGGCATTCATATTCATATCTTTCATCATGTTTACATGTTCGATGCTGAGTGCTTTAGAAGTTGTTCTTCCAGATTCGGGATGAAATGAATGTCTGTTTACCCCTTTAAACTTGATCCGCTGACCATTGACGTAAACACCATCACTTTCTCTGAGTTCTACTGTTCGAAAGCCAATTCGTTGGTTGTACTGATGTAGTGTTTTTCCTTTTTTATCTTTAAGCAGAAACGTCAATTGGTAAAGATTTGGTTGTTCAGGATTCCATGTTTGAATGTTCTGAGCTTTAGTGTTCAGCTTCCACTTTGCATCTGATTTTTCAATCTTAGAAATTGGTAAATCTTGAAGTTTATTCCCCTTTAAATCTTGCAGTTCCAAAGTGACATATTGAGCCGCATTTGAATGAAGAAAAATATCGGTAGAAATGTCTCCAGTCATTTCTGCATTTATGGCTACTCTTTCTATGTTTTCTTTAGGAAAGGCTTCTAGATATACAGGACGGTAAATTCCTCCAAAAACCCAAAAATCAGCTTTACGTTCTGCGTAGTTTACAGATTCATTTGCAGAAACTTTATCTACTTTTATTTCTAAAAGATTCTCTTTTCCATAATGAATTAGTTTACTGATCGAATATTTAAATTCGTAGAACGAGCCTTGATGAATTTCACCTGCTCGCTTCCCGTTGATCTTGACTTCTGCATCGGTCATGACACCTTCCAAAACGATTTTGATTTCTCTTCCTTTCCAGTCTTTTGAAACCTTAAATTTATGACGATATAAGCCATATTCTTTCGCACGATCTTCCATAGGGTCATGTCCGTAATTGTATGCTCCAAAACCCTGTTGTTCCCAACATGAAGGCACTTCAATCTTTGTCCATTTTCCACTATTTCGTCCTTCCGAACAGAAGAAATCCCAAGTCTTGGTATCGTCTTTACTCGTACCCGACAAGTATTGTCTTTCGGTATGAATGGACTGTTGAGCCAACGATAAAATCGGAATAAAAAAAGAAAGTAGTAGAAGTACGTTTATACTTGATTTGATACGCTTGTACATAATTGATATTGACTATGTTTTTATTGTGTAAATACAGCTAAAAACCTTATTTTAATGAGAATTAACGAAGCTTTAACGGTTGCTATAACGGTTTTATGGAATTCTATAAACCAAAAAAAATAGCCTAAAGCGGGGGTGTTTTTTTATTTTTAGAAACTGTGTTTTTTATGATTTCGAAGGAAGAAAAATTAGTGTTGGTAGAACGTATAGTTGGGAGTGATACATTTAAGAAAGCTCCAAGTAGTTCTGCTATGCTTCGATATTTGGTAGAAGTAAATATTGAAGACCGTTTCTTGAAAGAAGGAATCATAGATTTGGAGTTTTTTGGAGGAAAACCAAATGAAATTCGAAATAACCCGAGGGTGCGAGTAAACATTTATAACCTTCGAAAAAAGTTGGACGCTTATTATCAAAATGAAGGAGTATCTGATGTGTGGAAACTTCAAATTGATAAAGGACAATATGGTCTGCGTTTTGAAAAACAAATGGCAGAAACAAGTACCCCAAAACATATACAAATTAGACCGTTAGTACCGTATTTTTTAGGAATGATACCCGTCTTCATTCTTGCTTTTTTTCAATTACCCAACCATCCACCAAAGGTTTGGGAGTCTTTTTTTGAAAGTGAACAAACTACGAATCTTTACATTGGTGATTCTTTTGGTTTTGGAGGGAAAACCATATCAGGACGGAATGGTTGGACAAGAGATTTTAGCGTAAATAGCTTAGAGGAGTATTATCAGTTCGTGAAGGAAAACCCAAATCTTGCCCAAAAGACAAAATCTTCTAATTATACCTATTCAACAAGAATGGCAGAGCATGCAAGTCATGATTTGAGCCGTTTATTTACCCAGTTTGAGAATGATTTTGAGATTAAATATGCAAGTAAAAGTAGTTTTTCAGACCTAAAAAAAGACCATTCGATTTATGTGGGCAGGCTAAAAGATCAGAAGAATTTCGTTTATCTATTTAATGAAGCGAATCCGTATTTTGAACTTAATGATCGTATGATCACTTTTTCGGGACATCCCATTTTAGCTGATACAAGTTTACAACTGATTCAGAATAAGACAGAAACCGACTATGCTTTGGTCTCTAGAATGAAAGGCCCCGAAAATACAGCGCAGTTTTTCTTTTTCTCAGATCATGATATTGGTGTAATGGCAACAGTAGAGTATTTCACGAATCTAGACTCTTTGACAAGTTTTGAAAATCGTTACCTCAAAGAAGATGATTGTTTTACAGCAATTTATAAGGTGAAAGGACAAGAAAGGGTAAATCTAGCCATGGAAATGGTAATGGTTGTTCCATTTACCCCATTTTAATTCTACAGATTTAGTGCTATGAAGTTTCATAAACTCAAAAACTCTACATAGGGATAAATACATTATTCATTGGATAAATCAGTGAGTTAATCCCTGTGTCTTATTTCATAAAATTGGAATGAAAAGGAAGGTAAACTAATAATTATAAATTCTTACCCTCTTATTCTACTATTATACCTATCCTCCAATTTAGATGTTCTTTCTATTTTCAAGCGAACAGATTTTTAAGAAGTAAGACCAACACATGAAACTAAACATTACAAAAATACAGGGATTCAATATACCACCCATTTTTTTAAAGTTGGGAGGCACAATTACATTACTGATTAGTTTTTTTTCAGTTCAATCCCAGGACGTCGATTTATCATATTTTGATCATACCATTCCGCTAGATGACAGAGTGGAGCTTTTGGTAAGTCAGATGACCATAGATGAAAAAATAGCGCAATTAGGAAATGCAGCTCCTGCTATCCCAAGGTTGAATGTACCAGAATATAATTGGTGGAATGAGGCATTGCATGGTGTTGCAAGAAATGGTAAAGCAACAATTTTCCCACAAGGCATAGCTATAGGAGCGACTTTCGATCCAGATTTAGCAAAGCGAGTGGCTACAGCTATTTCTACTGAAGCCCGAGCAAAGTTTGAAATATCTCAAGCCATGGGCAACCGTAGTAAATACGCAGGTCTAACTTTTTGGACTCCCAATGTCAATATTTTCAGAGATCCAAGATGGGGAAGGGGACAAGAAACATATGGTGAAGACCCATTCCTAACTTCAAAAATAGGTGTGGCTTTTGTAAATGGTCTTCAAGGGAATGATGAAACTTATCTTAAAACGGCTGCATGTGCGAAACACTTCGCTGTTCATTCTGGACCTGAAGAGTTACGACATGAGTTTAATGCAGAGCCATCTAAGAAAGATTTCTATGAAACATATCTACCAGCTTTTGAGGCATTAGTGAAAGAAGGAAAAGTAGAGGGTGTGATGGGTGCATACAATGCGGTTTATGGTAAACCCTCGGCAGCAAATCCTCTTCTTTTGCAAGATATACTTAGAGAAAATTGGGGCTTTGATGGTTACATTACTTCGGATTGCGGTGCTGTAAGTGGAATAGCACATAAAATGCATTATACAAAAACGGGGGTAGAAGCAGCTGCTGTAGCTTTGCAAAGTGGTACCAATTTGAATTGTGGTCAGACTTATGCGAATAATCTGAAAAAAGCTTTAGTAAAAGGTTTAATTACAGAGGACTTGTTGCATCAACGTACGGTACAACTTTTCAAAACTCGATTCCGATTGGGCATGTTTGATGATTCAAAACAGAATAAATACACTCAGATTTCTTCCGAAAATATTCATAGTGATGAACATGTAGCTTTAGCAAGAGAAGCAGCTCAAAAGTCAATAGTCTTATTAAAAAATAAAGAGAATATTTTACCCCTATCTAAAGATATCAAAGTGCCTTATGTTACGGGTCCGTTCGCTAATTCTGCAGATATGCTTATGGGAAGCTATTACGGAATTAGTCCAAATTTGGTGACAATCTTAGAAGGTATTAGCAATACAGTTTCTCTGGGTACTTCTTTGAATTATAGAAGTGGAGCCTTGCCTTTCCAAAAGAATTTAAATCCTAAAAATTGGGCACCACACGTAGCTGCTGAATCTGATGTAACTATTTGTGTGGTAGGTACAACTGCAGATATGGAGGGGGAAGAAGTTGATGCAATCGCTTCGGCTAATATGGGGGATCGAAAGGATTTAAAATTGCCACAAAATCAGATTGATTATATCAAAGAATTGGCTGATTATAAAAAAGGACCTTTGGTATTGGTGATTGCAAGCGGTAGTCCTGTTTCATTAGAAGGAATTGAGGAACACTGTGACGCCATTTTACAGATTTGGTTTCCTGGAGAGCAAGGTGGAAATGCTGTTGCTGATGTTCTTTTTGGAGATGTTTCTCCCTCGGGGAAATTACCGATCACTTTCCCCAAAAATATAGCACAATTACCTGCTTATGAAGATTACTCGATGAAGGGTAGAACTTATAAATTCATGGAAGAAGAACCTCTTTTCCCGTTTGGTTTTGGTTTATCCTATTCAAAATTCACGTACTCTGATCTTGAAATTTCTAGTCAAAAAATAAAATCAAAAGATGAAGTGACTATTTCTTGTGTGGTATCAAATATTGGAAAGCAAATAGCAGAAGATGTAGCTCAACTTTATCTGATTCCAACAGAAGGAGATGAACTTACGGCTAAATATATGCTGAAAAGTTTTGAGCGTGTTCGACTTAATGCGGGTGAGTCTAAAAAAGTTACATTTAAACTTTTGGCAGAGGAACTCAAGATGTTTAATTCAGAGGGAGAGAAAGAATGGAGAAAAGGAAAATATAAACTAGCAATTTCAAATGCATTGCCCTCTGAAAGAAGTTTAGAACTCGGAGCTTCTACACCAGTAGAGACATTGATCAATTTGAAATAACTAATTGAATAATTATTGGAGAAGGTGCTGATTAGAATTAGTTAGTGCCTTTTTCTATTTACATTTTTCAACTATGAAAAAATTCATATTATTCTCAATATCATATTTGTTACCATACTTACTTTTTGCACAACAACAGCGACCAAATATTGTTTGGTTGACAACTGAAGACAATTCTGCAAGTTGGTATCGATTGTATAATCCCGAGCATGGCGCCCCAATGCCAAATATTGAGAAATTGGCAGAACATGGTATTGTATTCAATAATGCTTATTCAAATGCTCCTGTTTGTTCTACTGCTAGAAGTACAATTATTTCTGGTTTGTATGGGCCAAAAATTGGAGCGCATTATCATCGTGCAGAACAGAAAGTAAAGATGCCTAAAGGCCTTAAACTTTTTCCTTATTACTTGCGACAAGCAGGTTACTATACGACTAACAACAGCAAACAAGATTATAATTTTGTTGCTGAAGATGTAAATGGAGTTTGGGATGAAAGTTCAAGAAAAGCAAGCTTTAGAAATAGGGAAGAAAATCAACCATTTTTTCATGTTCAAAACTTCTATGATACTCATGAAGGTCAGATGTTTGGTGAGCTGAAGGAAGGAATTGAAGATATCGGAAATCCATCAGAAGTAGAATTATTTCCTTATCATCCAGATACTGATACCTTCAGAAAGAAATATGCACAATACATTTCATTGAATCATTATGTAGATAAAAAAGTTGGAAGGCTGATTCAACAGTTGGAAGATGATGGTTTATTAGACGATACTTTTATTTTTCATTATGGAGATCATGGAGGAGTATTGCCGGGAGGAAAAGGATATGCTCATAATGATGGATTGCAAGTCGCAATGGTTGTTCACGTGCCCAAGAACTGGAAACATTTATCACCAGTTTCAGAGGGTAGTAGAGTGGATGGTTTTGTAGAGTTTGTTGATTTATCAGCTACAGTTCTAAATTTGGCAGGGATCAAAATTCCCGATCTAATAGATGGTAAACCATTTTTGGGGAAGGGAGTTTCTATAGAAAAATTAGCTAAAAGAGATGAGACTTTTGGCTATGCAGACCGATTTGATGAAAAATATGATATGGTACGTTTTCTTCGAAAAGGGAAATATAGTTATTGGAGAAGCTATCAACCTTTTAATTTTGATGGTTTACATAATTCATACAGATACAAACAAGAAGCTTTCAGAGAATGGAGAGCACTTGCAAAAAAAGGAAAGTTGAATGATGAGCAATTGGCATTTTATCATAAGCGTTTACCAGAACAGTTATTTGATTTAGAAAATGATCCGCATGAAGTGAATAATCTGGCATTGGACCCTGCTTATGCATCCGTTCTTTTAGAGATGAGAAAACTCATGCATGATAGAGTTAGTGATATGCCTGATCTTTCATTCTATCCTGAGTCCTTCTTACTGAAGGGCATAACAACTGATGGAGTTTCTTTTGGTCAAGAGCATAAAACTGAAATAAGAAAGTTAATTGATATTGCAGACTTACAACTTCAATCTTTCGCTATGGTGAAAAAGAAGATTGGAAAGGCTTTAAACTCAAAGAATAATTTTGAACGATATTGGGCATTAATTAATTGTAGTGTTTTTGGGGAAGAAGCAAATCAGTTTTATAGCCAAGCAGAGGAAATGGCTAAAAATGATACAGATATTTTTGTACGAATGAGAGCAGCTGAGTTTTTGGGATTGACAGGTAGAATCAACCCTAAACCATTGTTATTAGATATCTTGGAACAATGTCCGGATCAAATTGCAGCTAACTTGGTTTTGAACACAATAGTACTTTTAAGTGAGCTTACACCCATGAAATTAACACTCAATGATTTAGACCAAAGCAAATGGAAAAACGTGGAAGGTAATATCTCAAATCGATTTTTGTATTTGAGAGAATTAGCCAACTCAAGTCAATTTTTAGAAAATTAGTTTTCATTTTCTTATTAATGTCAAAAGTCCTGTAAACGCTAGTACTGTTTACAGGACTTTTTTGAATGTTTTGTTTTATAATTTCTTATTGTCTAGATTATAAACTATAGCTGTGATCCCTTTGGCAGGGATTTTAAAGTCTCTTATTTCGCCATTAATTTTAAGACGATAAGGAGCCTCTTTTTCATCGGTATTCTGAATTAGAATTTTCACTTTTCCATCTGGACTTTTCACTGTAATCATTGGTCGATGACTTGTAGATGCCACTCTGATATCATTTGGTTTAATAAAGTGTCCTAAAATATACATGGCATTATAGTCAGGATTGTACTGAATCGTTTTCTTTTCTCTGTCAATATTGATGAGTGAATTTTGTTTCCAATCCCAACCACTCTTGGTTGTTTCATTCAAAATCATGTTCCAATAGCAGTAGTTAGTCAAACCACTATTGATGTAGTCTGCCGCTTCTTCAAGTCGATGTTCAGCCTGTTCAACACTGTTTTTACCGTTGTAACAATGTCCTTCAGTATGGAACATTTTTATATTAGCTTGCATTCTTACAGCATCTGTTATGATAGATTTACTTGTATATTGAAGTCCAATTCCATCTATTTTATCTGCATTTTCCATACCCAAAAATTCGATCATATCCAGATTTAATGCCGTTCGGAATGTACCAGCAAAAACTTTGGTATTGAGTTTCTCTTTTTTGAATGTAGGAATTATATACTGATGAGCAAGTTTCAGCATTTGAGCAGGTGGCATCGTACAACTTGGGTATTTTGTATTGGCATCGTTCTCATTCTGAACACAAATCCGATTTATCTTGACACCTTCACTTTCATAAGCCTTTACATACTCAGCAAAATATTTTGCATAAGCTTTGTAAACTTTATTTTCATCTCTGAATGTATTTGGTTTTTCAGTAAGCCCAGTCATTGAATTATTGTTTTTCATCCACGCTGGTGGACTCCAAGGAGAACCAAATATTAAGAGATCAGGATTTATTGCTAAAGCAGCTTTGAGGTATGGTAGTACAAACTTTTGATCTCTTTCAATTGAAAAGTAATCCATATTATAATCTTCTGGAGTTTCAGAGTAGCTGTAGGCATCAATGCCAAAATCACTTGCCCCAATTGCTGTCCGACAAAAGGTAAATCCAGCTTTATCTTTATCGAATAAATTTTGTAATACTTCTCTTTGTAGTTTGTGATCTAAACTAAGTAATGCCTCTCCTCCAATTTCATTGAATGCGCCACCAATCCCTTCTATGGTTTGGTGTTCAATATTGGGGTAAACCTTTATTTCATGACCCCATCTTATTTTTTCAGAAGTTTCTGTAAATGGAATTTGTTTAAGAGGTTGTGCTTGGCCCTTTTCTAAACTCACATAGAATAAATCAATATTTTGTTTGTCTTGAGCGAAAGTCTGAATGGAAAGTATTAATCCTAAAAAGTAGAATAGTTTTTTCATTGTATTGTCTTTGATTTAACTTTATAGGAATGTATTTATTCTAGATTTAAGGATTAAAAAAAGGAGATGGACATTATATGGACTTGAAGAATTTTGGCTATTTTTAGAATAATTTACACCCCCAAGTTTAGAGCAAACTAACATTAATTTCATTTTGAGCGTGCATCATACTTTTTTATACATTCTTTTTCTTGGACTATTTTTTTCTACGAATAATAAAGTTCTAGCAAACGATATTACATCAGGAGTAAAATTAGATTCGGTTGTAAGTAGTACAGAGGCTAAACTTAAGCAAGTTCAGTATTATACAGGTATAGCTGATTATCCGAAAGCTTACGATCAGATTTGGGAAGTTTTAGCTCTTGCTAATTCAATCCAAAATCATGAACTGACATATAAGGCATACAAGCAGCTTTCAATGTTATATTCTATTTTTCATCAGAAGAAAAAGGCTATTGAAAGCATCGATTCCATGTTTTACTATGCTCAAAAGACAACAAATTCTCATTCTTTGGAACATAAAGGGAAATTGCATTTTACCGCTGCACTTACATATCGAATGAATGAGCAGTTTGATTTGGCTCAGAAGGAACTTCGTATTTGTGAACAGATCCAAGATTCATTACAAACGCCTATGGATGAAAGGATATTTGTTTTGGCAGAAAAAGCACATCTCAATACCATAAATGGTTATTTTTCTGAAGCTGAAAATTTACTTGCTGAAATATCAAATCACACTTCAGTTGAGAATGCCTATTCTTCGATTCTTTATTCAATGTGGGGTGATTTATATGCTAAAAAAGGGGAGAAGAAAAAAGCACTCAAATTTTATGAACAGAGTCTTGATGCTATTTCTTTAAATAAAACTCGTATTGGACTAAAAGTAGAGTTATTAGAGAAAGCTTCTGAGCTTAACTTTGAATTAGGTGATTATCAAGCGGCTTTTTTACAGATGACAGAATCTAAGAAATTAGGAGATCAATTGTTTGGGAGTCAGAGCAAACAGAATTTACATTTACTCGAAATAAAGGATTCTTATAGGAAAGCTTTAGTTGAGCATCAAAAAGTTGAAAAGGCTCAAGCATTTCAACTCCTAGAAACTGAAAAAGAAAAACTTCAACAACAATTGATCTTTAGTCTACTCCTTATCTGTATTACAATTTTCGCGTCATTTTATATTATAAGTTTAGTCCGTAAGAAACATCTTCTTCAGCAAAAATATGTAGAAGAACAAGCGAAGAAAGATTTAGAAGTAAAGAAAAAGGAGTTGACAGTAACAGCACTTCAACTGATTGAAAAGGATAAACTTTTAGATGAGATTAAATTAAGATTAGAAAAGATTCAAACGGAAAAAGACTACACCTCTGTTGAACGTATTAGAAGTACAATCAATGTAAATACTACACGAACTTGGGATGAGTTTGAAGCTAGATTTGTACAAGTAAACACTAAATTTTATGCTTCATTAAATGAAAAACATCCAAATCTGAGTCCAAATGAACGAAAGCTTTGTGCTTTAATCAAATTAAATTTTTCCAGTAAAGAAATGGCTGAATTACTTGGTGTTACAGCTGAAAGTATAAACAAAGCCCGTTATCGTTTAAGGAAAAAATTAGGACTGAATCGAGATGACAATCTTGTGATTTATATTGAGAATATTTAAATCAGTATTTACTTTTTACTTCCTTTTATTAGTATATCTCTAAGAGTTATGAGGTATAAATAAGATTTGAGATTCTTTACCGATGATTCACCTAAGTCATTACGTAAAAAATTAACTTCTATCTTACTTTGATTTTATCTCTTTGTTGGTATCCTTTTTAATTTTTGCTCTAATCGTTCTTATCCAAATTAAAATTATGTATAGGGAAAATAGATAAATCCCAGATCTAATATCAGTCTCCCCAAGTTGATATATTACAAATAAAATTGAAGCAAAGAAGACCGTATCCAAAACCTCTGGAAAAGTTTTAGCGATATTCTTTATATGTTCTATAAATTGATTTCTGGTGACTTTATATTTTCCATTAGCTAAAAAATATATCATAAAGAGGTATAATGGAAAGATTAGAAAAATTGAAGCTATAAGAATTTGTTTGAATGATAAGTGATAGACACCTAAAGAAAAACCTATAACAATGGTATAAATAGCATATATTTTAGTGCTAAAAATATATAGCTTAGAACAAGCTTTAAAAATTTTACTAAATATCATATTAAACTAAAAAATAACTTATTGATACTTCATTCATTTCTGATGAATCGATAAAAGTGATTAATCTACATAAAAAAAAATTAAACGAAATATAGGTAGTAATATTCTACTATTCATCCTCAAAGGTTTTCTTGGTCTTGTCTTCGAATTATATCTACAATACGATTAATTGTAATTTCTGATAAGTTCCACTCATAGCCATTAAAATCAGTAGTATTAATAAATTGGACAACCACGGCATCGATATCTTTATGATATTCAGCTAAACTTTGATAACCAATAACTAAACCTCCATGGTCATAGACATAAGGATAGATTTTTTGTTCTTCCTCATCTAATAATGATCCATCGTTTAAAGCTCGTAAAAATCTACCTACATCTTCTGCTGTAGCTAACATTCCATATTCATTAGCTTTAAAGTCTTCGTTGTATCCGACATAATATCCACTCATTACATCATCTAAATTGACCTCACTAAGCGAAAAAAATGTGTTATTTAGTTTGAGAGGAACTAATATTTTCTCTTTGATATATTGTTGATGACTATAGCCTAAAACTTGATCGATAATCTTTCGAAGCAATAAATAATTGGTATTTGAATATTCATATCCTTCATCAGGAGCAAAACTAGCAGGTAGATCAAGGGCAAAATCAAGTGCATTTTTACCATTTTCCTGTTCGTTTTCCCAATACAAAGGATTATCAGTGAAATTCGGAATACCTGACCTATGCTGTACCATCATCTTTAATGTGATTTTGTCAGCATTTTCAATTCTATCAATAAGGTTTGGGAAGTAGTCAGCAAGGGTTTCATCAAGTGAAAGTTGCTCATCTTTCACTAATTTAGTGATCGCAACAGCTGCATATAATTTACTAATACTTGCAATCTTGAATAATGATTTCGGATCAGCGGGAATTTTATTATCTCTGTCTTTCCAACCTCCTGTATAATACATAGGTGACTTCCCTGCTTCATCTACATACACAATCATTCCATCAAATCCATGTCCAATAGCTTCATTTACTTGTTCTTGAACGGTATTTGGTAATGGAAGAATCCAAGCTTTTACCAAAATCCATGGAACAAACCAAAGAGAACCTAAAGATGAAGCTATGAATAAAATTCTGAATATTTGTTTGAAGTGTTTCTTTTTCATGTTAATCAAAAAAATGTGTAGTCTAAAACGAATAGTGTTAGATGGGATAAGTATCTTTTATTGTATTTTGGTTCAAATTTAAGGAATTATTCAAAAAGGAATTTTTAGAATTTAACTCGTGTGTTTAAACCCTTTTTAACTGAGAATTTATTTATGTAAGGATACCTATTTAGTATAGTTTTTAATTCTTCTTTTGTTGATTTATTCCTTATTAAAATTTCAAGATCATATTTCATACCTGTTCTATCACTTATTTTAATATAGTTTTTATTACCCCAAAAAGTATTGGTTTTCCAACCACCATAACCCAAATAAAGGAGCTCAATGCTGATGATATCTTCTGCTGCTAAAGTTGTACAGGTGTCGTTTTGAATAAACTCTATTTTTTCAGTTGATAAATTAAAATCACCTATCTTTTTGGGTTTTATAATTCTATGAATGAATAAGACATAAATTCCTAAAAAATAAATTACAAGAAAGAATAATTTGAGAGATGTATTTTGATCTTCTTCATTTGTTAAAAAAATGTAGTAAGAAGAAATAATATAGAGTATGGCAGTAGTTATAATAATTGGTTTACTAAGTATTCTAGACTTGACAATTTTTGTTTTAAAAAACATCTTAAAGTTGACTTTAGATTTCTATTTTGCTGTTATTCTTTATCTAATTAATCATCATAATTCTTAGACTTGAACCATGATCATAAATTTTTCAAGAATTAGAGTAATCTTATGTGTAAGATAAATAGTTATAATCAACTTATAAAGTTTATGATAAAACATATAAAAGCAGGGTAAGGGGGATAACCATAAATTTTGTGGGTGATGAGCAAATCAAATATAATTAGCTCATCATCTTATAGAGGGTTTTGAAGAAGTTGAAAGCTAGAGAGGTCAGTGGGATATTCAGTTAAATACATTTATATTTCTGCATCATCATAGCTGATGTAGGTATAATAAACACCATACGTTTCTCCATCTTCAATAAAATCATTGGAGAATAAAGTTTTCCCTTTTTCAAGATATACTCTGAAAGAAACTGCATACTGATTTTCTAGAATTTCTTTTTCAATGATCTGATTCGCAATGCGAATTCTTACTTTTTCAGGATGAATATTCTTGTAAGAATAGTGTGGATTTAGATTATTTGTTGGGCTTCCTAAGATTGGTGCTGCAAGTTCTTTTGGCCATCTACTGCATGAGATTAGGTAATAGCCTTCTTTTTCTATTTCTAAAGAATGTGTATTGTTTTTATTTTTTACCCCTTTGGCTACTTGTTCACATTTCCAGATACCTACATCTTCCCCTATTGCGTGTTGGATTGTAAGCTTTACTTCTTTTTGAGCTTTGTTTCCAATGATTGCAGTTGATAGTTCGTTGTAGACTGTGTGTTTTTTACTTGATTCAATGAACGAGGCATTTTGAGAAAGTAGGTCATTCACCAGTTCTCTATGTTCTTTTACAATATTATTTTTCTGTAAAGGGTCTTTAGAAGTATCATACAGTTCTTTCCCATTGATCAAGCGCCATTGATTTTGCAAGACACAGCTTTGAGCTAAATCATGTGGCGGTCGCCAATCTTGACGGTGATGAATAAAGATACTTCGTTCATCTAAATTCTCTTTTTTATCTCTCAAAATAGGAGAGAGGTCAACCCCATCAGTTTGATATTTATCGGAGAGATCAATACCACAAAGACTAGCAAGAGTAGGTAGAAGATCAACATGGGCTGATAGAAAGTCTTGGTCTTTCCCTCCTTGAATTTTACCATCTTTCCACTGAATAAAAAATGGGACTCTATGTCCTCCTTCAGCTTTACTTCCTTTTATCCCTCTGAAACCTTTATTATAGCCCAGTTTTCCATCTTTGCTGTATCCGAAGCGAGTACCATTATCACTCATGAAAATGAAAATAGTATTATCAGTTAGTTTTTTTTCAGCCAAAAATTGACGGAGTTTACCAAAGTTCTCATCAATATTGGCAATCATTCCATAAAGGTTAGCACTGATGATTTCACTACCTTCCAGATGTTTGTAAGGAGCAGCATATTTTTCATCAACAATTAGAGGGTCATGGGGTGCGTTTAGAGCTAAATAGATAAAGAACGGATTGTCTTCCTGTTTTTCTATAAACTTCATACTCTCTTCAAACCAAACATCTGTGCAATAGCCTTGAAATTGTTTAGCTTCATTATTGACATAATAAACATCATCGAAATAACTGTTTCCCCAATAATCTGAAAGTTCGCCAATACCGCCAGCAAGATGATGAATAGCGAAATTGAAACCAGAATCGGTGGGTCTGACAGGATAATTATCTCCTAAATGCCATTTTCCGAAAAGGGCTGTGGTATAACCATTTTCTTGAAATAGATTGGCAATAGTAGGTGTGTTTTTTGATAGTGCATCTCTTCCTTTAAATGTAGCCCAAGCACCATTATTGATTGGGTATTTACCAGTCATTATTGCTGCCCTTGTTGGCGTGCAAAGTGGGCTTACATGGAAATCTGTAAGACGAACAGACTCTTCATAAAATGTGTCTATATTTGGTGTTTTTAACCAAGGATTTCCATGACAGCCCAAGTCTCCAATACCTTGGTCATCGGTAAGTATAAGAATGACATTAGGTTTTGATTGAGACTTGCTTTCAACCATAAAGCTCAATAATATTATACAAAGGAAGAGAGACTTTTTCATAGTAATCTTTAAAGCTCTTTATTATTGATTTGACTTTCAGCGAAAAATACTTCTCTACCATTTTCTAAGAAATGTTCTTCACCTTTTAGTAAGATTTTCCCTTCCAATCTTATATCCGTAGATGAAGCACCAAACTTAAGTGAATATTCACCGCCTTCTATAACCCATTTATTATTCTTGAATTGGGCTAACTGTTGTGGGGATATTTTAAAACTTAAAGACTTTGTTTCACCAGCTTTCAGATTCACTCGTTTGAAACCTTTTAGTTGAATTGGTTTCATCGTTGAGTTTTTCTCTAAAGGTGAGATATAAAGTTGAACAATTTCTGTTCCCTCTCTTTTTCCAGTATTTTTGATAGAACAGCTAACGGTAAAATTTTCATCATCTAAGTTTGCTTCCTCTTGAATTTTAAAATCATTGTATTCGAAAGAGGTATAAGAAAGACCAAAACCAAAAGGATACTGAGGCTGATCATCAGACACGTAACCATCTTTATAATTGATTTCTTTCTTTTCTTGTGTTCTTGGATAGCTTACACATAGTTTTCCTGAAGGATTAACCTTACCTAATAAAATGTCTGCTACAGCATTTCCACCTTCTTCTCCAGGAAACCAAGCATTCACAATGGCCGCACAACGCTTTTCTATATTGCTAATAACTTGCTGACGTCCTCCAAAAAGTACCAAGACTACAGGTTTACCTGTGTCAAGTAATTTTTCAACAAAAGCTTCTTGTTCACCTGGTAAACCAATTCCTTTACGCCATCTACCCTCACCGTTTAGGTAAATGTTTTCTCCAACAGCTGCTATGATAACATCACTCTTTTTTGCCAGCTTGGTCGCATTTTGTAAGTCGGGTTGTGGCAGTCCCTCAATCGAAATCAATTTCAATTTACTAAGACGGTCATCGCCAAATCCATCCGCATCAATCTGAGCTTCTAGTGGGGCACTCCAATCACAACCTCTCTCATGATATAATTTCACATTTTTCGGAAGCTTATTTTCTAAGCCCTCTTTGAGTGTCACCAAATGTGGATTTTTAGCATCAAACAGTTCACTTTTCCAAAAGGCTCTGATCGCTTGATAGGTATAATCTCCCAATAAAGAATGAGCAGTAGCAGCATTCGGCCCAACTAATGCGATTTTCTTTACATCACTTTTTAAGGGTAAAATTCCATTGTTTTTCAGTAACACAACTGACTGACTAGCTGTTTCGTAAGACAATTTTCGATTTTCTTGAGAATCAAAATCCAAATCTCCATCCACACCAATTTGAGGTTTATCATCTAAAAGTCCCAAACGTACTTTCATTGTCAGTGATCGTCGAACAGCTTGATCTATATCTTCTTTGGTAACTAAGCCTTTTTCTAAAGCTTCTACCAAAAAAGGATAAGTCATAGGGGAGGACAACTCAATATCTACACCTGCACTAAGTGCCATTGCTCCAGCTGTCATCTGATTTTGAGCTCTTTTGTATTTTTTATAAACCATATTGATCGCACCATAATCACTCACCACTAAACCATCAAAACCAAGTTCTTTTCTCAAAATATGATCTAGCATGGTTGGGTTAACCGTAACTGGCAAAGCCCTATAAACTCCATAAGATGGCATAACACTTTTTGCTCCCCCTACTTTTATACATGCTTCATGCGGCATCAAGTATTCTTCGTAAAGTTCTTTGGTAGAATTGTTCTTCGTACCGTATCCTGCAAAATGCTTAACTGTTGCTGCAACTCCCGTTTTTAGGTCATTCCCTTGTAATCCTTTTACAAAAGCAACTCCCATACTTGAGGTTAAATAAGCATCTTCACCATAGCTTTCTTGGTGTCTGTTCCAATGTGCTGTTCTACTGATATCGAGCATAGGAGAAAGTGCAAAAGTTGCTCCTGCTTCTCTCATATTTCTAGCGGTAGATGCTGTGTTCTTTTCGACCAATTCTGGGTTCCATGTACAACCTACTCCAAGTTGTTGAGGAAAAGTGGTAGCACCTAAAGTCGCAAAACCTGTTATAGCTTCTTCGTGAAAAATGGCAGGGATTTTCAATCTAGTTTCTGTCATCAGATAGTTTTGAACCTCTCTTACCAAATCCCTCAAATCTTCCGGTTCTAAGCTTTGTCCTGTTGAAAATTGACAGAAATGCCCAATTCCATAAGGGATATGTTGCTTGCATTTTTCTAGATCAAGTTTTCCATCGGTCATTATTTCTCTCAACCTTGTACCTGTGATTTGAGCAATTTTTTCTTCAATGCTCATGTCATTCAGAATAGCTTCTACTTTCTGTTCAGTCTCTGAGTTTGTAAATGATTTTTGGGCGGAAGTTTGATGAAAAAGTCCGATGAAACACAGAATAAGATTGAAGTATTTGAGTGTTAGATTTAGAGGTTTATATGTTTTCATGTGAATGGTTATAGTATGTTGAAATCCGTTTTTGAATATGATGCTTTAAGTTTTAGAAAGTGTCAAATCGTTGATTACATTCTCTTTATACTTTATTGAATTTTGATAAGTTGAAAAAGAACATTTATTTCTAAAAATGAAAGATTTAGCTAGGTAGGCAAGAGGTACAGATGCTTGTTAATAGGAGGGAGGATTTATTTTCCCTTCGCATTTTTATAGTTTTCTACCTTAAGTCAATCGAGAGTAGTATAGCTTACACTTAAGAAAGATTTGATCGTACTTAAATCATAAGATGTCGTGAAATATATTATTCTTCTTTTTAGCTTTTATGTCATACCGACTCTGAGTTATGCACAAATAGATAAAGCATTTTTTAGACAATTAGAAAAAGGAAAGTCAATTCAGATTCTCTTATTGTTTGGAGGCAGTTTGGCCCTGGAAATGCAGGATATGCCAATTTATTGCGCTATCATCCTACGTTGCCCAATGTCGTGGCCACTTGTCCAGATATGTGGAATGCCTATCAGTCAGAAAATAATGGAAACAGTTGGTATGGTATAACCGACCCAGATGGCGATGCGAGCTTTTACCATTTACGAGACCTTTATTATTCGGTAAGTGATGCCAGCTTTGGATTAGCTATTTCTTCTTCAGAATTATGGAAAACAGAAAATCTAGGTAAGAATTGGGAAGTTGTTCCGAACTGTCCTTGGTATAAAATTGATGAAGACGGAGGAGATGTAGACCGATGGAAAAAGAAAGTGGCAACATTAGCTATTGATCCTAATGATAAAGATGTTTGGTATGTTGCTGGCGGCATGAATGTCAGAGGACAAGATTGGCTCTCATGTTATAAAGGAGTGACAGCAGAAAACCCACATGGCAAAGAAGCCTTAAATGAGGGGAAAATTTGGCGAACCAAAAATGCTGGAAAATCATGGACTCTAATTTCAAATGGATTACCCCCGAAAGCTCAAGTAGGTCGGATTATTGTCAATCCAAACAACTCAAAACAAATTTTTGCTGCATCAAATTACGGTATTTACCGTTCTGACAATGCGGGTAAAAAATGGCAACATATCTCAAAAGGTCAGTTGGACAATGATATTATCATGGATATGGATGCCTATTACAATGAGCGAACAGCTAAGTTTATTATTTATGCAATTGACCAGACTCAATATGTAGCTCATGGAAATACAACGAAATGCACTGGAGGTGTTTTTTATTCTGAAAATGCGGGGAAAACATGGCAGAAAATTAATGGAAACCTTGGTTTAGATATTAATCAATTATCGGGTGGAGTACCTAATAATTACTTTAAATACATCTCAAAATGGATGGGGATTTCATTGAAGGAAGCGAAAGAAAGATACCCTGTTTTACCTAAAAATGCACTTCAACGTTTCAATATGATTAGTGCTGACCCAAGTAGAGAAAAAGCCATATATTTGGGCTTTGCAGACCCTCAAATTGGAAATTCGATTTTGCCTGGTCGACTTTGGGTCACTGAAAATCATGGAAAAACTTGGACCAATACAGCAAGACTTTATGGCGACAGTTGGGAAAAAGATAAAGATTATTGGACGGCAAGAAACAATCCATATCATGAAAATATGGTAGTAGGGCATTACTCAAGACATATGCGATTTGGTAATGATTATGCGCTCCGTTCCATGCGTGGGCTAGATGTAGGTGTAGATGGCAGTGTTATGATTATCTCAGATCATAGTACCATGTTGAGTACCGACCATGGCCAAACTTGGCATCAAGTAGATGAAGAAATTACTGAAAAAGGAGGAATTGTGGGGAAAGGAAATAGTAATCTTCCAGGCTTAACAATTGCACAAGATCGACGCTTTGACACAACGCTTTTTGGTTCTGGAGAACACCATCTATGGATTCCGACAGGGGAAAGAAAAAATGGAGTACCAGCTATCCGATTTGTAGAAAGTACACAACCAACAGTAAGTAATATTGTGTTTGACCCTTATGACGGCAAAACAGTATTTGCGACTTCTAACAGACAGGAGCACAAGCATGAAATATTTAGGAGTATAGATGGAGGAGAGAACTGGGAAGCATATGGAATTTCTACACCCGCAACCAAAAAATGGAAAGACGATTTCTATACCAATGGCTTAACAATTGACCCAATCAATAATCAGTATATGTATTTTGGGATTACAAGAATTGTGAATCCGAAAAAAGCCAAACAAGGAGGTTTCTTCTTTTCCGATGATTATGGTAAAACATTCAAACCAAGAAATAATGGTTTACCTTCCCCAGCAAGAATAAATGATGTAAAATTTGATCCTAGAGATTTGTCAAAAAAATCCTTATTTATAGCAGCTCAGAAAAATACAAAAAAATATTTTATGCCCCTTTCTGAAGGCGGTTTATACTATTCTTCTGATCGAGGCTTAAATTGGGAAAAGGTAAATACACCAAAAGAGGTGGAAGGGGTTCAATTTATCGAATTCGATCATACCAACAGAATGTATATAACAACAGGTCATTTTAGTGGTGGTGCAGGTGTTTGGTACACAGATGATTTTGGTAAGACATGGCAACAAATCTTTGATTTTGCAGGAACAGAATGTATTAATGTTTCTCCTTTCGACACGAACCTATTAGTGGTCTCAGTTAGGTTTGCCAATCAAAACCAAGGGGTTTATGTTAGTAGAGATAGAGGGAAAACATGGTCTAAAAACAATACAAACGTAACAATACCGCATCAGATAGAAGATGTGAAGTTTGATATTTTCGATGTCAATAAAATTTGGTTAGCTACAAAAGGTTGTGGCTTTTATGAAGGAAAAATACAAGAAGGTAAGTCCGTACAAGTACTGGATGCATTCCCAAATGTAGCAGAACTTAAGGATGGAGAGTCTGTTCAGTTTACTGCAAAGATATTATTTGATAAAGTACAAAAAGAGAATTTAGTATGGAAGTCTGAAAATCCAGCTATCGCTAAAGTTGATGAAGGCGGAAAAGTCATTCCTGTCGGAAAAGGTCAAACCAAAATATGGTTGAGTACAAAAGATGGCAGATATACCGATTTTAGTATTGTTACTGTACACCCATAAATAGTCATCAAAGAAATAAAGCTTATGAAACAACTAAAGAAGTTATTTCTGACCCTACTATTTTTTGGATGGAAGGTGCTGTCTCTATTCGGACAAGATGGGAATCAACCAAATATTTTATGGATTATAACAGATGACCAACGAGCGGATGCTTTATCATGCTACAATCAAGCTATGAGTGGTAAAGCAGATAGCCCTTTAGGTTATGTGATGTCTCCAAATATTGATGCTTTGGCAGAAGAAGGCGTACTTTTTACAAACTCATTTTGTACTACTCCTGCTTGTGCTCCTTCGAGGGCCGCAATGCACTCGGGGCAGTATGCACACCACTCTGGAATTTATGGTTTTGAATATCATCATGACGGTCCCGATTTTGTAGAAAAAACTATCCCCCAAGTACTCAAGTCGGTAGGTTATCATACTGCCCGGTTTGGTAAACTAGGAGTAAGGGCATCACATATGAATGTAAATGGAGAAAAAGAAGATAATGATTTTTATTCTTTTGAAGTAGATGTAAAAGATTTACAAAAAGCAGGGTATACAGATTATTATCCACATACTTATTTCGACAATGGAAGAGTAGGGAAGAAGGCGGAGTGGTTCTATCCTGATGGAACGATGCGCTCTTACTGGATAGATCGGGAAGATGGAATCATGCCTGAGGGTAATGAAGCAGCAAAGCAAGCTATTGTAGAAGATCAAGAGCTTATTTTTTCTTATACTCGTAGCAATGAATCCCTCATTTTGAGTGGTGTTAGTTCTCAGCCCGCTTCTATGACTGCAGATGCTCGTATCACGCAAGCTTTCCAAAATTATTTATCCAATGCAAATCAGACCTACAAAACAATGGATGGTCGTACTTTAGAGGGAGCAAACAGTGCGAAACCTCAGTTTATCAATTTAGGATATCAATTTCCACATACACCTGTATTGCCCCCAAAGTCATTCAGAGATCGGTTTAAAGGAAAAACATATAAAGTACCTACATTTTCGGAAGCAGAATTGGAAAAATTACCCAACCAACTTCTCAGAATGTACAATGAGCTCAAAATACATCCGATGACTGATGAAGAGAAGCAATTACTCATTCAAGACTATTATGCTTTTTGTGCTTTCGGAGATTCCTTGATAGGTGAAGCTGTTACGGCTTTTAAAGAATATAGCATTCAGAACCAGCAAGAATATTTGATTGTCATTGCCTGTGGTGATCATGGTTGGCATTTGGGTGAACAAGGAATTAGTGCAAAGTTTACTCCTTATACGCAATCAAATAAAACAGCAATAATTGTGGTTTCTTCCAATAAAGAGAAATTTCCAAGCCATACGGTAGTGTCAGATTATTTGGAATACGTAGATTTTGCTCCAACTTTTTATGCAAGTGCAGGTATTGACATCAAAGAAAATACCTATAACTATTTGGATGGTTATGACCTTGAAGAAGTGATAAATGGTACAAAGCCCGCTCGCGGATATGTTTTGGGTGAACAAAATCATTTGGGAGGAGACCGAGCTTATTTGCGTTCGGAAAATTTTGCTTTTTCGATGAAAGCAAGAAAGAAGTCAAACAAGCCGAAAGAAGGTGAGTTGAACACACTTGTAACATGGCCACTGACTTGTAGTCGGGAAGATGCAGAATTAGCATTATTTGATCTTCGTGTAGATAAAGGTGAACACAACAATGTAGCTTATGATGAAGCTTACATTGAATTGGCAGATTGGTTCCGAAATAAACTTGGCAATATTGTTCTAGGTGATGGGCGGATAGAATGTGACTGGAATAAATCAAACTTGTGGAACAGAAGTAATTTTGCAGAAGGTGCCGATGACAAGGTTCTTGATATTCCTAAAGAATTTATTCCAGAAATTGAGACCGTTTTAATTCCATTAGATAGTGTGTCGATTTCTTCCTATGAAATTGAATTAGAAGAAGGTTCTTCTCAATTTATCCCTATCACTTTTGTACCATTTAATGCATCAGAAAAAGAGCTTGAATGGTCTTCCCAAGACATTACGATTGTGAGTGTTCAAGAAGGTGTTATTACAGCTGTAAAAGAAGGCGAAACAATAGTGACACTTTCTTTAGCTTCGGACCCTAATTTTTCAATAGAAATATCCGTAAGTGTATTCGCTTTAGAGGAAATTGAAGAAGAAGAGGAAGAGTCCAAAATCACAAGTATGGAAGAAAGTATGAATTCCTCAATTTTTAAGGTATTTCCAAACCCTAGTAGTGCGCTAATTCAATTTTCGTCTGAAATTCCACTTCAAGAAGTTCTTATTTTGAATACTGTGGGAGAAAAAGTAAAACAGATAAAAATGTTAGGGCAAGAGAAAATAAATATTGAGGATTTAGCATCAGGTATTTACATTTTGAGAGCTGTTTTTGAAGGTGGCAAAATTTCGAATCGTCAACTTCTAATTATAGAATAACGCTTTGGATACTCGCTATAATTGAATTATTCAGATCGTGTATTTAATTAAGTAGGAGAGGAGTTATTTAGTTTCTATGTATAATTTGTGATACAGATTAAACTCGGATATAAAATTAGTAACCCCTTCAATTTGAGTAAACTAAATTGAAGGGGTTATTCATCAAAGGGGAATGTTATTATTTAGCTAACTGATTCTCTTTAACTTGATCATGTTGCTGAAAGACTTTAGTCCAATCTTTGATTTTAGCATTTGGAACAATAGCTCCAATTATGTCTTTCTTAATAGGATTACCAAAGAAATCTTTTGTGACTTCTAGTCCTCCAAAGTAAATCCCAGATGCTGTTGAATCAGATGACAATTTCGGAATTGGTTCTCCTGAATATATTAGCTTTTTATTTGTAGGAATAAAGTCTGCAGCCTCAGAACCAGTTTCATTTTTAAAATTTGGATTATCTCCTCTTGCATTTTCATCCCAATATCCATCTGCTAAAGCTGTATTTACCTTACTGTATTTATCTATGCCATCAGCATTATAAAGTCTATAAATGTTGTTTCGCATGATTAATTCCATTCTAGCTAATTCACCTTCATTCATAGATCTTGAAGTGGCAGGGTAGGAGTCTCCAAAACCTTTTTCTGATTTTGTATTTTTTGGTGCATCGGAGATTTTGAAATCAAATGCGGCATCATAAGGAGCATTATCTTTCCAACGGTGCATTGACCACCCTTTATTTGCTTTCTCTTCAAACCAAAAAATATTATTCATCATCACAAGTCCTTCATTGGATGTTGAGATATTAAAAATATTTGGATTTTTGTAAGGAGCATTACCTTCAATGGTATTTATAATTGTATTGTTATAGATATAGGTTTGGTATGGTCCTTTATATTGTTTCTCATGATTATGCCCATTTACTGTTACTATACAACCAGGTGTGCCTACTTTGCCCCAAAACTTTTGTTTTGGATCTTTGATATTTCTCCATCCATCATTGATACTCACATTGAATCGGTAGGAACAATTGTAGTTTAATCCTAAAATTTCAATGAAACCACCAGCATTGTATCTACTTAAGCAATTTTGAATGACTACATTACGACAATTAAAGTCTATATGTGCACCGCATGAATCGGCAATTCCTTGAGCGCCTTCAAAAATGTTATGTTCAAACAAAAAGTTATGTAGTCCCCAAGTCCACATACCACTTCCTCGACCCCACTTTCTTTTATCATTTCTATTACCGGATTCAGTTATTCGACAGAATTTCATATGGCTATTATTACATCTGTTAAACTGCATACCAGGACCGCCACTTCTATAAATAGTACAATACTCAATCTTTACATTATTTACATTACCCTGTAATGAGCCATCAATTTTTCCTGCACCTTTAAAGCGAATTCCCATTTGGCTGACATTACTTACATTTACATGTTGAATTGTAACATTATGTAAACCTTTTCCATTCTTAAGGACTTGCCCAAAAATTCCCCACCCCCAACCAGCACCATCATTCATGTGCCATTGACGACATGCTCTAGATTTTTGTACTGGATTTAAAAGGAAGACATCTTTTATATCGACATTATAAATAAACAAATTCTCCATTAAACTGAAATTATGAGAATCATCTGATTGTATGCGAATAGCATAGCGTTGATCTATATTTTTCTCACTCTCCCTTAGCATGAATGTCTCATTATTTGGACCTCCATTCCCAGTGAATTTTAAATCAGTTATTGATACATTTGAAGTATTTTGTATCCAGACTCCAGCAGGGTAGCCTCTAAAATCAATCACAGCTTTGCCTTTACCATAACTACCAATATGGATTCTCTTATTGCTTTTCTTTTCAGTATTAAGGTTTATAAGTTCAATAGTTCCAATATGAATTTGTTGTCCTTTCAATAATATTTGATCACCAAAAGTAATGTTTAATCGTACAATTTGTTCTAAACTTTTAATCGCCATTTCTTTAGATAATCCATTATTGGAATCAGAACCATTTTCATTATCTACATATATTGTTCTTGTATATTTTGTTTTGGATTTATACTTTATTTGATCATTTGTATGTGGTTTTTTAAATATAAAATCATTTGGTGTTACTGGGATTTCTTCGTTGATGTCATAACTAGAATTTTCTTTTTCTAATTCGTCTAGTTGTATTTGTGCAGTCACAAAATTTAAATTACAAAACATCAATACGATAAAATATACTACAAATGTTCTCATCAGTTTCTAATATTAGTTTTAAATAAATTTACATCCAATTGATAATCCAACTAGAAAGAGATTCTAATAAATACGGGTGGTGAACATTCATAAAAAATAAAATACATATTGTAGTTTAACAGTAATGGAAATAATATAAATATATATGAAAGAGTAAAATCTAACAGTAATGAAATTTTCAATTTCTAATACTAGTAATGATGACTTGTGTACATTTGTACATCTAGTATTGTATTTGTAAATTTAGGAAGCTGAATACTATTATTATTTCAACATACTATAGAGCAAATGCAATTAACTGATTTTGGAGGTTTGGCATCACAAAACCAGACTACTTTTCAAACTTTACCTTGGAATCATGTGATCAATCACTATAAAGAGCATGTGAAAAGCTGTTTTTACCAAGAAAATGAACTTCCTCAAGATATTGATGGTCTAAATCGTGCTCAAAAGTCTATTCATGGTACAATTAGAAATGCTGAAATTTCAGCAGAATATTTTTTAAAATTTGTATTGAGTAATTATGCTGGCCAACTATTTAATCTAGAAATTCAATTAAAGGCATATTTAGATTATTTAGATGAATTGCAACTAGATGGAAAAATTAATCAATATTTCAAAAGACGAGTATGTATTAGGTTAGCTAAGATTCATAAGGTTTCAAATTATGAACATAAACAAGCTATGCCTTTTTTGAAATTTATACAGGAACTTGGGATTACTCATGTGAGCGAAGAATTTCAGACTCAAAAGCATCTTCAGAATAAATTATTGAGTCAACTGGATAATCACCAACTCTTATTAGACTTCTATTACTTCAGGCAAAAAAGTCATAAACTTGATAAATATACCGGAACAATAGATATTTCAATGAGAAATGTAAGATTATTTTTACGCTTTTTGTTGAAAAATAAAATTGATGTTTCTACTGAAAATAATTGGATTAGAAATGCACCTAGTCTTTTTACTTACAGCAATGTAACAGAATATCTGGATCTGAGAAAACATCAGAAACTATCTAGCTGGGGTGATATCAAAGATGAAGATGGTATTCTCCTCAAGAACTCTTCTATGAATGATATAATTAAAGACATTAGACTTTTCTTTAAATATATTCTTTCTGAAAAAGTGGAAACACCTGCTGCTAGGAAATCTTTCATTGATGCTAGTATTGAACATTTTCAAAATCAGGAAAGGTCACAAGGAATTGGTAATAATTTATTTCTCGCTCAAAATAGCCAAAGAGAATTTGATTACATGAAACTATATCGAAAAGCAGAAATTGCTTTTGATGAATATGCACTTGCATTAAAACAGTTAGCTAATTATTCGTACAGAAAAAATAGATATAAAAGTTTCGGAGCAAAATGTCATCTTCCACAATCCTACATTGATAAACTATATTCTGCACTAGATGAATATCTTAGTGAAATTAACTTTTTACCTCATTTGAATGATAAGCAAAAAGTTACTAAACACCTCACTATTAATCGATTGAAAACAGCAATCACACTTGGTTTAGAAATAGGGCTAAGGGTTTCTACTGTGGAAGAAATTCATGTAGAAGATATTGATTTTGATCGGGGTATTTTGCATTTAAGATTTTGTAAAGGATATGATGCTTTTGAAGCTCCATCATTACCTCTAAATCAAGTGTCCCTTACAGCTCTTAAAAAATTGATCAGTTTATTAGGTATAAAATCAGGTTCACTATTTTCTAAAAGAAGTATCGCTGTTCAACTTAAAAATATTTTAAGTTTAAAAGATTTAAGGAATTATACAGACCAAAATGGTAATACTCACGAAATTACTTTCCACTATTTCCGCTATACTTTTGGAGCAAATCGATTAGCTGAGTTTGGAGATATTGCAATAGTATCAAAACTCCTTTCGCATCGAGATATTTCTATTACTTCTAAAGTTTATCTGGATAAGAAAATTGATGATACGATGAGAAATATCTATAATAAAAATCATGATAATAACTCTCCTAGTTCTATCTATTCAAAATAACTGATCAATATTAGCCTCTTTTTTGTATAGATTTTGAGAGAATTATTAATAATATAATTTTATTTATTTCGCTTATCGTTAAATATAATTCTATTTTGTTTATTTTTTACAATTTTTTCCTGATTAATAAAGTTTTCAAAAAATGAAATTTGTGATGTATTCTTAAAGTACAAAAATCAATATAGGTGTATTTTACACATAAAGATAAGGGGTAAATTAGTGTTTTTTGTTTAGAAATTAGATTAGAGGGGGTATTTTGTATAAATTTCCCCTAACAACCAAGTGAATAACAACACATAAAAACTGGATTTTTTACTACTAAACGCTCAACACATGTTTTCAACTAAAATATTTAGACTTAGATTATTACCAACTTTGATGATGTGTTTATCATTTATTGGTATGTCTATCAATACTTTTGGTATTGGAAATAACATTGTTCTCCAACATTTTTCAACAAGAGATGGCCTATCCCAAAATGATATAAATTGTATATATCAAGATCAGAGAGGTGTAGTTTGGATTGGTACTAACAACGGATTTAGTAGCTTTGATGGATATGAGTTTAAAAATTATACTATGGAAACTCATCCCCTATCCTCAAATCTAATCAATAAAATTAAAGAAGATCATCTCGGGAATTTATGGCTTGGTACAGCTGATGCAGGACTTTGTAGATTCAATATTCAAAGTGAAACATTTGACTCCTTTTCAAATACAGATTTGAATCCTAAATTATTTACAGATGATGTCGCTTCCCGAATGACATTTGACAATGATGGAAATTTGTGGTTTGGGAATTCCAAGGGTTTAAACTGTGTAAAGAAAGAATTTTTAGACAAAAAGCATATTTCTGCACTTAAATATTACCATAATCCTCACAATGCAGAAAGTATTTTATCAAATCATATCACTGATCTGTTCGTAGATAATAGTGGAACATTATGGATTGGAACTAAAAAAGGACTTCAGGAATATATCCCAGCCAAAGGACATCAAAATTATGGCACATTCAAGTCATATTTGAAAACTACTGATAACAACCTCCTTAACATTTCACAAGAAGGAAGTAATCTGTTGATTGCATATTTTGATGGTGTATTTGAAATGAGTTTGAAAAACTCTGAAAAAGGTGATTTTGTAAAGAAATCTGATTTAAAATGTGATGTCCTACTTAAATCTGAATCTGATGTTATTTGGGCTGGTACTCCGGATGGTTTATACCAGTTACAATATGGGAGCTACAGAGATTCACTGGAAGTATTAGGTTTTTACAACAGCTCAAATAATGACAATATGAGTACCAATATTATCACAGCTTTATATGAAGATAACATTGGTATTATTTGGATTGGTACTAACGGTGGAGGTATTAATAAATATAACCCTAGAAGAAAAAAGTTTGGGCATATTAAAAAAGGACATTTTGAAGGAAGTCTGAGTTACAATAAAATCAGATCAATTTTTCAAGACTCAAAAGATAGATTATGGATTGGTACAGAAGGCGGTGGTATTAACTTACTTGAAAACTGGAATGAGAGAAACTATAACTCTGGTTTCAAAACAATACCAGTGGTCAATGATAAAAAATCACCGAATATTGTCTATAGTATTGAAGAATGGAATGAGAAAATGGTCTTTGGTGTAGGCTATCCTTTTAAATCATTAGCCATCGATAGTAACAAAGCTCATAAGTTAGAACAACAACTTACTAAAAGCATTTTTCATCCTAAAGGTCATCATAACGCTGCTTTTTCAATAGAGAATGATGGTGATTCTGTTATTTGGATGGGTACTTACGGAGGTGGAGTCCTAAGAGGTATTAAGCAAAAAGATAATAGTATAATTTGGTCAAACTCTATTCTTTCACATAAAAAAGGAAAAGAAAATCTACTAGATATTATTCGAAGTTTACACTTAGATAAACAAGGTAACTTATGGGTAGGTACTCGAGAAGGACTCTGTTTTATTTCTAAAAATGAAAAATTGAAAGAACATCCAAAGTATACGCTCTTTCAAAATGAAGATTCTAACCCTAAAAGTCTGAGCTATAATTATATCTTACCAATTTTTGAGGCTTCAAATGGTGAAATATGGATTGGAACAATGGGTGGAGGTCTAAATATTTTAGCTCCTGATAACATTTCAAATAGTTCTACTTTCGACCATATTTCAATTGAAAATGGACTACCAAGTAATGTTATTAAATCAATTTTGGAGGATGATTACGGAAATCTTTGGGTCGCAAGTAACAAAGGACTTAGTAAAATAAATCTGGAAACTCGTTCTGTAAAAAATTATGATGTCAGTGATGGGCTTCAAGATGATGAATTTAGTGAGTTGGCGGCTTTTAAAAATAAAGATGGTATGCTCCTATTTGGTGGAGTAAATGGTATCAATATTTTTAATCCTCATGAAATTGTTGATGATAACACAATTTCTGATCTCATTTTCACTAACCTAAAAGTACTGAATACCAATATTAAACCGTTCCAAGTATTCCATAATAATCAAATTCTAAGTCAATCATTGAGGGATACAAAATCTATTGAACTTTATTACAACCAAAATAGTTTTGCAGTCAACTTTGCTTGTTTGCATTATGGTGCACCCGAAAATAATCTATATAAATATAAACTTGTAGGTTTTGACCAAGATTGGATTTCAGCAGATGCAATGCAAAGAGAAGCAAAATATACAAACCTTTCACCAGGAGAATATCAACTTCTTGTAAAAGGAGCTAACGGTGACAATGTTTGGAATCCGCAACCTATTTCTCTACACATAAAAGTACTTCCTCCTTGGTGGTTAAGTTGGTGGGCAAAATGGATGTATGTAATGCTCTTTTTTGCTGCAATTTCTTTCTTCTCTAGATATTCAATTATTACTGCTAGAAGAAAGAGTCAATTGGAAATGGAAAAATTTGAACGTGAAAAATTGGAAGATCTAAGTCAATTGAAACTTCAGTTTTTTACAAACATTTCGCATGAGCTACGCACTCCACTTACTTTAATTCATACTCCAATTGAGCAACTTATTAAAAAAGGGAGAAATCTTTCCGAACATGAACGTGAAAAGTCTTATCAGCTGATTTTCAAGAATGTACAACACTTAATGCGACTTGTAAATCAACTACTTGATTTCCGTAAAGTTGATCAAGGAAAGATGAAACTACAACTTATGAGAGGAAATTGGAATACCTTCATTGAACAAGTATTTCATTCTTTCAAAGAATTTGCGGAGCATGAACATATTGACTTTAACTTCCACTCGGAAGGTAGTGACATACATGGATATATGGACAACGATAAGTTGGAAAAAATAATGTATAACCTACTTTCAAATGCCTTCAAGTTTACTTATCAAGGTGAAATAAACCTATCTGTAAAGCGAGCTGACGATAAAGTGAAAATCACATTGCAGGATACCGGAATAGGAATTTCTGAAGAGAAACAAGAACACCTTTTTAATAGATTCTATCAAGTAGAAAATCTCAAAACAGCTAAGCATAGAGGAACAGGTATCGGACTTGCATTTACAAAAAGTCTAGTAGAACTTCACAATGGTACTATCGAATTTGAAAGTGAAACAAATAAAGGAACTACCTTCTATTTAGAATTCCCACTTTCTGTAGAAAATTATGAAGGAGAACAAATTGAACTTAATCAAGAATTAGTAAGCAAAGAAGACACAAACGAAGAAGAAGATTTACTAGAAGTATCAACGAAACCGAAAGTTGTTGTTATTGATGATAATCATTCAATTCGTGAGCTGTTACAATCTTTATTAGAAGAAACATATGAAGTTTTCTTAGCTGAAGATGGTGAAAAAGGACTAAGTCTTGCAAAAGAGGTTATGCCTAACTTGATCCTCTCAGATATCATGATGCCTATTTTAGATGGTTATGAACTCACCAAGAAAATTCGTGAAGACAGTCAACTCTGTCATTTGCCAATTGTACTTTTAACAGCTAAGAATTCTGAGAACAGTAAACTTAAAGGTTATGAATACGGAGTAGATGCTTATGTAACTAAACCATTTAATTCTGATGTTTTATTGGCAAGAATTCATACACTTATAGAGAATAGAAGTAACCAACAGAAACGTTTCAGAACTGATATTGATATACAACCAAGTGAAATTACCTTCACTCCTATTGATGAAAAATTCTTAAATCGTTTGGTAGGTATTGTAGAGGAAAACATTTCAGATTCAGAATTTACTGTTGAAAAGCTCGCGCTAGAATATGGAGCAACTCCTTTAAGATTGAATCAGAAACTTAAAGCCTTGACAGGGCAGACGGCAAAAGGATTTATCAGAAATATTCGTCTTAAAAGAGCTGCACAAATGCTTAAGCTTGGTAGGTTTAGTGTAAGTGATGTTACTTATGAGGTAGGGTTTAATGATCTCAAATACTTCAGAAATTGCTTCAAAAAAGAGTTTGGCGTACCTCCTTCACACTATTTGAAAGACAATTCAACACCTTCTGACAAACCCGTATTTGAACTTGATGAAATAGGAAAAGAATAATATACCTCTCTCCTATCCAAATAAATTATAAGGTGAAATGGGCTGCCCATTTCACCTTTTGTTTACACAAAAACAATGAATCTATTAAACTTTATACCTATTCATACTTAGCTGACTAGACTTGACCGTTAAAACGCTAAAACCATCGTAATCATAGAGATAAATAATGTATCTGATTTTTATAACCCAAGTAATTGGGAACAATAAAGCCCTAAAACAATATCTGTTTTAGGGCTTTAGTTTGTTTAAATCTACAAAAAAATAACTATTCAAGAACTAATTCATTAGCTCCTTCAGGCTCAAAACCTTTTACTTCCTCTAAGAATTCTTTCTTCAATTTAGCTAAAACTTCTGGGTATTCCTTACTCAAGTTTTTAGTTTGAGACGGGTCTTCTTTTAAGTTGAATAATTGAAAGTATTTTGCTTTACCTAATTCAATTCCCACAAAGGCATTTACAGGATTACCGGTATAAGGAGGAATCATTAACCAGTCGCCCGATCTGTATGCTAAATTACGGTTTGCTTCTACTACAAATTCTGATCTTCCTTTCTCTGTTTTTCCTAAAAATGCTTCAAGTATATTTTGACTATCTGTATCTACTTCATTTAATTTCAAAAGAGAATTAATCGAGTTAAAAATATCAACTTGAGATACCAAAGCATTTGATTCCATTGGTTTAATTTCCCCTTTCCACATACACATAAACGGAACATGTGCTCCAGCATCATACAAACTATATTTACCACCTCTTAAGACACCAGCAGGTGTATGCAAACCATTTCTAGTATCTGCTTGATCAAAATAACCGTCATTTAGAACAGGGCCATTATCACTAGAGAATATGATCAATGTGTTTTCAAGTAATCCTTCTTTTTTAAGGGTATTCATAAACTCACCAACTGCCCAGTCGGCCTCTACAATCACATCACCTCTTGGTCCCAAATTGGTACTCCCAACAAATCTTGGATTAGGAATACGAGGAACATGTGGCTGATGTAATGCATAGTACAGGAAGAAAGGTTTTTCTTTGTTCTCCTTTACAAAATCTTGGGCAATGCCTAAAAAATGCTCAGACATTTGCTCATCATCCCACAAAGCAGATTTTCCACCTTTCATGTAACCAATACGAGGAATTCCGTTTACGATTGATTTGTTGTGCCCATGATGCCATTTCATTTTTAATAGCTCAGGGTTATCTAGCCCAGTTGGTTCTCCTTCAAAATTTTTGCGGTAGTTAACCTCAATAGGATCATTCTTGTCTAGCCCTACTACACCCCCATCTTCCATATAAACTGTAGGAACTCTGTCGTTGGTAGCAGCCATAATGTAAGCGTATTCAAAACCAACTTCATTTGGTCCGGGGCTAACTCTTTCATTCCAATTCACCTGCCCATTTCCTAGACCTAAATGCCACTTTCCGACAACAGCAGTAGTATAGCCATTTGCTTTAAGTTTCTTTGGAAGAGTCTGTTTATCAGTAGAAATAAGTAATGGAGCATCACCACTTAAAATTGCTGCATTTTTATTTTTCCACGGATATTCACCTGTAAGCAAAGCATATCTGCTTGGTGTACAAGTAGACGATGAAGCATAACCATTGGTAAACTTAATTCCTTGCTTTGCAATTTTATCTATGTTTGGAGTTTTTATCTCCTTTGCTCCGTAACAACTCAAATCGCCAAATCCTAAATCATCCATGTAAATGATAATAATATTTGGCTTTTTGGTTTCAGTTTTCTTTTGCGCTAATGAACTATGCGATGTCAAAAGGTTTCCCATCATTATCATAAATGATAAGCATAGGAATAGTCTGTTTTTTCTCATGTCGACCTCAATAAAATGATATTATATATGAGTAATATTAAGCAATACTAAAGAGCTATAAGGTTAATTATTTTAGCTAATTAAGGGTGAATTTTATCTTTATTGTTAATAATCCTCGAATTGGCATGATGAAGGCTACTAACTTGAATCAACATCACCTGATTTTCAATTGTTTTTATTGAAAATAATGTGACTACTCAATTAGTGTTCTGAGATGAGCTGTACTTAATTTTATTGTTGAAACAAAGCCCTCCCCTTCTTCAAATTTCACAGTAATTGTATTTTGCTCTTTCAAATAGCCTAGCGGAATAGCTACCTTTCTAACACCAAAAAAATTCTGCTGTTTTGGTCTTTTCTTTTTAGGTTCTTCAGCTCCTTCAAAGGTTAGTTCTTTAAAATCTTGTCTTCTCCCCATCTCATTTTCATCAACCATTAACTGATAACCGTTTACTGATACTACCGGGGTGGTTGATAAGTTAATTGGTCGAGATATTCCAAGACTTAACTCAGCATGTGTAAGTCCTTTAGTATTTACTTCAAAGTCATAGGAAATACCATCTTCATCTACTTTTTCAATCAGATTTTCATGATATTTTTCTGTCAAAACTATCTCTTTATTATTCTGCAATTCTTTTTTTAGTTCAAATATGATAATGGAAGTTTCATCAGCTTTTAATGTTAGTTCTTTCCAATTCTTCAATTTGATTTCTTCTAAAACTGGTTGTTCGCTATTACTAAATAAACGTCTAATTCTTACTTTTTTAGCTTTAAACCCTTTCAGAGTTGAGAAAAGATCAACCTTCGTTTCTTTATCTTCTAAATTATCAAGACAGATATAAAACTTATTATTATTCCTTAAACCTATGACTTGAACATCAGGATGAGAAGAATTGACAGGAATGTATTCACCTTCAATACCTTTCCAAAATTCATAAAACTTAATGAGGTGTGTAGTTTCCCAATCGTTTCCTTTTTTGTGAAATAAAACATAAGGATATGGATGCTCAGATTTAAACCAAGTCGCGGTGGAAGTAATGAATGGAATCGTTTTCTGAATCCTATCTGGTCGTTGCATAAATTGCATCATTTTAGAATTGACAGAGTGAATAATTAACCAATCTCTATTTTGAAAATATGCTTCTTGAATTTTTGACCCTGCCTTAAAACCTGCTCCATACTCAGATATAACTAAAGGCTTTACCTTTCCAAATTCTTTAAATGACTTCGCTTCAATCAAGTCTAAAATTGCTTCTGCATTAGCCCCTGCCCTATAACTCACTTTATCATCATAAAAAGTTGAGTAAAGATGTACCGATAGAAAATCCATTTCTTTACCTGCACGTTCAATGAACTTGGACATTCTATCTTCCCAAACTTTAAAATCCTGTAATTCATAGGCTGGCCATGCATGTCCTGGTCCTCCAATCTTGAGTTCTGGGTAAGTTTGGTGAAGAACTTTTGCTGTGGTATTCATCATATTGACAATGGTATCAATACTTGTATGCATATCCCGATCATGTACAAATGGCTCATTAAGTAGTTCAAGATAGCCATCTTGAAGGGCAGGTTCTTTCAGTCGCTCTACAAAGTAATTTGCAATTGCTTCATATCCTTCTTGCCAAACACCATCCTTTTTCATTTTAAAATTTCCAACTGGAAAAAATGAGCCAGGGTGAGATGTAAAAATCATTTGTGACTTAAAAGGCAATTCTGGATCAGAGTTTTTGATCGTACGTTTCATCTCTTCTTGTAGGTCTTCGTAACTGAAAGCTCCCGGAATTTTGTGGTTGGTTTTGCTCGCTTTATTGGAAGGTCCACCTAGTCCAAAACGACGTCCATCACTTATTTTGAGATCTTTATAAAGATAATCCTTAAACGAATTTGGAATGCTTCTATAACTTGAATGTATATTAATGTACTTCTGCCGATCAAAATTTTTTACTCCATTGTAAGAAAGTACTTGATCTGGTGAGAAACTCACTTTTGCTTTTTCTACGGTAAGCTCCTGCCCTATGAGCATACTTGCATTCGTGAGAAGCAGGAATAATAAAATTAATTTTTTCATAGTCTTAAATGCGTTAAAAAAAAGGCTGTTTCTTAAGATTAGAAACAGCCCATAGTTGTATATTCAAAACCAGTCACGATTATTTATCTAACCAAGCAAGCGATTGATTATTATTGAACTCAATCTCAAAGACAAAAGCATGTTCACATGGTTTTTCAGAAGGTAATTGTAGTTCAAGACCTTTCTCTGTTTGTCTCCAATCCAAATTTGAATTACTTCCAAGAAGTTTCACGTTTTGAACCGCTGCAGAAATATAATTAGACTTTGTACTTACAGCTGGAATTATCATTTTACCATCTTCAGCCCAATCCATAGCTATAGCGTATAACCTACCTTCGTTAGTAGTAAATCTAAAATCTTCTGAAGTTAACTCTTGATTTTTACCTTCTGTATGATGACCTGTTGCAACTTGTGTAGGTCCTTCCCCGAAGATTTTCCAAGGTCTAGAACCATAGATCGCCTTTCCATTGACTTTTAACCAATTTCCCATCTCAAATAGAATGGCTTGTTGATCCTCAGGAATGGTTCCATCAGCTTTAGGACCTACATTAAGCAACAAACAACCATTTTTACTTACTATGTCTACCAAATCATCGATTAAGGTATTCGCATCTTTTGATTTCCAATTTTTAACGTAACCCCATGAATTTTTACCGATTGAAGTATCTGTTTGCCAAGGCTCTTTTCGGATATCTGACATTTTTCCTCTTTCAATATCCAAAACGTGTGTTCCTTCTGGGAAGGTTACCATTTTGAAATTCTTTGTTTGTAGTACAACATCCTTATTCCATTCAACTCCTTTGTTATAATAATAGGCTGCAATTTTAGGATGATATGGACTAAATTCCTCTCTATCTATATAAAAATCAAACCATAAGATATCTGGCTGATAATTATCAATTATATCGGTAGTTCTCTTCCACCACATAGATAAAAACTCTTTATCTGCTGGTGCATAATGCTCATGAGGTTTGCTATATAAATCCGAATATTGTGGATCCATTGTATCAAATCCTTCCTTATACGTAAAATAGTTCCAGTTAAAAGCATAATGAGAAGAGGCACCTATTTTTAAATCTCTATTTCGAGCTTCAGTAGTCAATTCACCTAAAATATCTTTTTTAGGCCCCATATCTACTGAATTCCAACGTGTATGATTTGATTTATACATCGCAAAACCATCATGATGTTCTGCTACAGGCACAATATATTTTGCTCCAGACTTCTCGAAAATATCAATCCATTCTTTAGCATTGAAATGTTCCCCCTTAAACATTGGTATAAAATCTTTGTAGCCAAAACTGTTCAGCTCACCAAAGTTTTCTACATGGAATTTATTGATATAAGTTGGGCCTTCTTTCCTTGCTTCTCCATTTGGAGACCATTCAACGCTATCCATATACATAAGTCTTGGGTACCATTCCGAACCGTAAGCAGGAACTGAATAAGCTCCCCAGTGTATGAATATTCCTAGCTTGGCATCTTGAAACCACTTAGGTACTTCATATTGCTGTAAAGATTCCCAATTAGGTTCATAGACCTTCTTTCCTACAATACTACTATCTTTTTGGGATGTACAAGCAGATAAGATAGCAGCTATAAAAATCACGATAACTTTTCTCATAAGGCTATATATTTTGACTTTACTGAGATTCTCATAAAAAGTGTTCAATATTCTACCAAATAGAATTTTAAACTTAAAAGTGGCATTCACTACTCTTAGTGAACTCTGATAGTATATTCCAAATGTAGCTTTCTGAGATGCATACCACAGAGAATTTTCTCTTGAAATAGAGGGGGAAAATTACAGAAAGTTGAAATAGGGCTGTTAAAATGGCTTATTCAATAGAATGATAAAAGCTTGTTCAAAATTTACAGAAGCATTAAAAATAATGTTTACACTCAACCTTATTTAATAGACTAAAAAGGTCTGCAATATACACCAAAAATCAATGGGGTATAAATTGATTAAATATTAGGGTAATTAGCCTTAATTGGTATTAAAATAGCCTTTCTAGTAATAATCTATGAGTCATTGAATAAGGGTACTTATGAAAAACGATACAAATTTCTTGACTTGAAAATTACCAATCTTTACTCCTGACCTTAGCATCAAATACTTGAGCTTTTGAAAAAAGTGATTTTTTAAGTGTATTTTTTATGATTATAAAAATGTACCCTCTTTTGCTTCATTTTTATTTGTCAGTAAACTCTCCTTTAGTAATAAATTCGTTATCAACAGATTTGCAGGATTTTTTCAATTGCTAACATCATACTTTTCTTAGTCATGAGAAATTACTTCAATTACCTATTCATTGCTTTTGCTCTTTTTTCATGTAATCAGCATTCAAAAGAGCGTCAAAAAGATACTCCTATTTCTAAATTTGAATACAAACCAAATTGGGAGTCACTAAAAAAATATCAAGTTCCTGAATGGTGGAAGAATACAAAATTTGGAATTTATTTCCATTGGGGACCTTACTCCGTTCCAGCATACAAAACTGAATGGTATTCGCATCACATGTACAAAGAAGGAAGCGAAATCAGAGCCTATCATGAAAAGAAATATGGTCCACTAGACCAATTTGGGTACAAAGATTTTATACCTATGTTCACAGGTGAAAAGTTTGATGCTGATGAATGGGCAAAACTGTTTAAGGCATCGGGAGCTCAGTTTGCTGGACCTGTTGCCGAACATGCAGATGGTTTTGCGATGTGGGATAGCAAACTAACAAAATGGGATGCTGTAGATATGGGGCCCAAACGAGATATTGTTGGAGAAATGGCTAATGCTATTCGAAAATATGACATGAAGTTTATTGCCACTTATCACAGGCATTGGATGTATGCTTGGTTTCCTACATGGGATAAATCTACTGATGCTGGAAATCCTGAATACAAAGGGCTTTATGGACCATATACTCCAAAAGGTACATTTACAATGGCAAAGGTAAAAAGTGATCCTCTTCCAGATGAAGAATTTAATAAAGAATGGCTTGCTAGGCTAGATGAGTTAATGGAAAATTACCAACCAGATATCATTTGGGTTGATAATAGAATGGACATAATCGGTGAAAAGTACAGAAAACAGTTTTTAGCCAACTACTATAACAACGCTCAAAAGTGGGGGAAAGAAGTAGTTTGTACTTATAAGTTTACCGATTTAGAAGAAGGTTCGGCAGTCCTAGATTTGGAAAGAGCACGAATGAGCGATAAAAAGGATTTCACTTGGCTTACTGATGATTCTATCGATTGGAGAGCTTGGTGTCATATAAATGATCCTAAGTACAAATCGACCAACCGACTCATTGACTTTATGGTTGATGTAGTCTCTAAGAATGGTGCTGTGCTTTTAAACATCCCTCCAAAGGCTGATGGTGAAATTCCAAGTGAAGTGAAACAACGTTTATTAGAACTTGGTGATTGGTTTAAAATAAACGGAGAAGCAATCTACAATACTAGGACTTGGAAAATCTATGGTGAAGGTCCTCAAAAAATAGTAGAAGGCCATCTTAGTGAAAATAAAAATCCAGAAGCTGTAGCTGAAGATATTCGTTTTACCATAAATGGGAATAATCTGTATGCTATCTCTTTGGATTGGCCAAAAGATAATAAACTGCTAATTAAAAGTTTAGCAAAAGACAAGGGATTTTTAGATCAAGAAATAAAGGCTGTAAACCTTTTGGGTTCTCAATCTGATCTTTCTTGGGAGTTGAAAGAAGAAGGGTTAGTAATTCATCTTCCTTCAGAGAAGCCCTGTAAACATGCTTTTTCTTTCCAAATTGAATTGGAAGGAGATGCTATAATTTAAACTTGAATGAGTTAGTCCAAAATCCATATAAAGCTCTTAACCTTTGCCCAAAGGTTAGAGCTTTTTTTAATGTCTATTTATTTCTTCTTGAAGTAAAGAACACACAAAATTCAGTGTATAAAAATAGGGTAGAACATATGACAGCTCTACCCTATTTTTCTATTATTTGACTAACTACTCGATCAATCAGAAACTTACCCTAAGTTATGAATTCCAATACTTTTCTATAACCTCTTGAATTGCTGGATAAGCTACATCTTCTTCCTTATACTGTTTTCTCAAACGTATAATTTCTTGTTTTAACTCTGCTTGAACTGATTCATAAGCAGGATCATTATACACATTATTCATTTCAAGTGGGTCTTTTTCTAGATCATATAACTCCCATCCAACAGGTCCCTCAAAATGATAATCTTGTCCCCAATCTTTCAAATGATTATCAGGATCATAATGCTTCGCATAGAAGAAGATCAACTTATGCTTTTTTGTTCTTACCCCAAAATGAGCTGGATTGGCATGCTTATGCGCCATATGCATCCAATAACGGTAATAGGTTGACTTTCTCCAATCCTCTGGTTCTTGTCCAGTTTCAAGAATATCTACAAATGATTTCCCCTGCATTTGAGAAGGAATTGTACCTTCAGCCAAATCAATCATCGTTGGTGCATAATCTGTATTGTTGATAATCGCATCTGTACGAATACCCTTTTTCAACTTAGCAGGATAATAGACAATAAATGGCATACGCATAGATTCTTCATACATCCATCTCTTATCTTGGTAGTCATGTTCACCTAACATCATACCTTGATCACCAGTATAAATAATAATTGTGTTATCAAGCTCTCCTTCTTTCTCTAGGTAATCCATGATTCTTTGGATGTTATCATCTACCCCTTTTACACATCGTAAGTAGCGTTTGAGGTACTCTTGATAAGAAGCACTTGTGTACGCTTTTCCATCTAGACTCTGATCAATATCAAGGTCTTGTCCCATGTTACGAGCAATATTTCTTTTAGAAATAGAAGATCCAATTTTATACATTAAAGAATCTTCAGCTCCTCTAGTTGCAATTGAACCATTATTCTGATTATCATACAAACTAGAAGGCTCAGGAATCTGTGTATTTTCTAAATAATCCTTATAACGAGGAGCAAATTCGAAGAAATCATGTGGGGCTTTAAAATGATGCATTAAGAAGAATGGCTTTGACTTATCTCTTCCCTCATCCAACCATTTCAATGATAAATTTGTGATAACATCAGATGAATGCCCTGTGTATTTATTCGTATTCTTTGGCCACTCTTTCTGTCCTCTAACACGAAAAACAGGGTCAAAGTATTTTCCCTGAACAGGTAATACTTCATAATGATCATAGGCAGCAGGCTCTTCTTTCAAATGCCACTTCCCGATCATTGCGGTTTCATATCCTGCCGCTTTCATTGCTTGCGGCAGATATTGCTGCTCTTCAGGTAACCTACCATTCAAATCTAATACACCATTAGATTGACTGTATTGCCCAGTCATGATCGTAGCTCGAGATGGTGTACAAATTGAATTCGTACAAAATGCATTTTCAAAAAGAACTCCTTCATTAGCCAATTTGTCAATGGTTGGTGTAGGATTCAACTTACTAAGTCTACTTCCGTATGCGCCAATAGCTTGGGCAGTATGATCGTCAGACATAATGAACAGGATATTTGGTTTTTTCTCCTCTTCGGGCTGACATGAGGTATTTATGATTGGTAAGGACAAAATAGCCAAACCCGTAAAAACACCTTTGAAATTAAAAAATGTCATAACTTTTACGATTTTAAGTGCTCAAATCGAGAGTCAAAATAGAAATGTTTTTTTCAAAGCGTGGTCTATACACTTATCATCTTTCAAATACCGTCGGTAATTGAATATTTTTATCCCCCAAGTATTTTTGAAGTCATAAAAATAAGCTGAATAAAATCGATTTACTAGCAAATTATAGCTCAAAACACTTCACTTTAGACAAAGATGATCTTCAATTAAAACTCAACTAAAAAAGGTATACAACTACCGTCTTTTTAAAGATATATTTTAGAAAATCTGTATATCCCCCCTTTTTTCAGAAGTACTTTACACCCTGACTATTTTGATTAAATTATACATTTGTTTCAAGCTATATTCCTACTTACAGTATTAAGTAGCAAGCTTAAAAGTTAGAATAGCTTCATACTTTTTTGAGCATCTGTCGATAAACCAAAATCGAACATGAAAAACTATATACACCAATTGTTTAGTGGTCTTCTTTTAGGACTACATTCGTTTATGATGTTTTCTTGTGAAAAAGAACAAGATCGTCCGAATGTTATATTGATTATCACAGATGATCAAGGTTACGGAGATATAGCTGCTCATGGAAATAAAGTTGTTTCCACTCCCAATATCGATCAACTATTTCAAGAAAGTACTCGACTCAGCAACTTTCATGTAAGTCCTACCTGTGCTCCCTCAAGGGCTGGAATAATGACAGGAAAATACCCTAATCGTGTTGGGGTTTGGCATACGGTAATGGGACGATCAATACTTTATGAACAAGAAAAGACAATGGCAAATGTATTTCGAGACAATGGTTATGCCACTGGTCTTTTTGGTAAATGGCATTTAGGAGACAACTATCCTTATTCTCCTCAATTCAGAGGATTTCAAGAAGTACTTACGCATGGCGCTGGTGGAGTTGGACAAACTCCAGATTATTGGAATAATGACTATTTCGATGATGTCTACCTCAGAAATGGAAAAGAAGAAGAAGTAAATGGTTATTGCACAGATGTGTGGTTTAAAGAAGCGCTCTCTTTCATAGAAAAAAATAAGGATAACAAGCAGCCATTTTTCTGTTACATCTCAACCAATGCACCACATGGCCCTCTAAATGTTCCAATGGAATACGCTCAACCATACTTAGAAAATGGAGTAGCTAAAGATCGAGCAAAATTTTATGGGATGATCACCAACATAGATGATAACCTTGGAGCTTTAAGAAATCAACTCGAAGATTGGAAAATCGCTGACAATACCATTTTGATTTATATGACCGACAACGGAACAGCATATGGTGCGGCATTCAAAGGCTCAGAGCTAAAAAATGGTTTTAATGCCAATATGAGAGGTAAAAAAGGAAGTGCCTATGATGGTGGTCATCGAGTGCCATTCTACATCCATTGGAAAGACGGTAAAATAGATACAGGCAGAGATATTGATGCATTGACTGCACACATCGACATTCTTCCCACTCTAATAGGTTTATGTAATTTAGAACAAACTACAATAAATTTTGATGGCGATGATTTATCAGAAGCAATTAAAGGCAAGGAAGAAATAAAAGACAGAATATTAATTGGGGATTCTCAAAGACTAGAATACCCTGAAAAATGGCGCAACTCTTATACCATGACCAAAGAGTGGCGATTGATAAACGGCAAAGAACTCTATAACATCAAACAAGATCCTTCTCAATCTAATGACATAGCAGCAGAGCATTCTGGTATGGTAAAAAGATTAAGAAAAGCGTATGAAACTAATTGGGAAGATCAAAAGAAAAGCTTCAGTCAATTCCCTTACATCAAATTAGGGACTAAACAAGAAGCTATCTCGGTACTAACCGCACATGATTGGCACGTTTCGGAAGAACAGAGAATCCCTTGGAATCACCAAATGATTCGAAAAGGGACTAAAGGTAATGGAGAATGGAGAGTAGATTTCACTAAAGCATCTCGTTATAAAATATCCTTGAGAAGATGGCCAATAGAATCTGACCTTGCTTTAAATGAGTCTGCTGAAAGATTAGAAACGCAAGCAAAGGATTATATCCTTCAAAAGGGAAAAATATTCAACTTTAAAAAGGCTTTCCTAAAAGTTGGAGATCAAGTTTGGGAAGAAGAAGTAGTCGAAGGAAGTAAAGAAGTTACATTCTCAGTCGATGTACCCAAAGGTGAAAATGTAATGAGTGCATATTTTGAAACAGCAGAAGGAAATATTCAAGGTGCATATTATACCTATGTAGAAGAAGCTAAACTGACAGCTAAATAAGAGCACATTTTTCCAAAGCATACAAACTCCAACCAAACAGCTATGAAAAGATTAATATATATACTTAGCATTTTCTTTCTTCCTTTGACAAGTTTATTGGCACAAGAAAAAGATGATCGACCTAACTTCATTTTTATTCTTACAGACGATCAACCTTATGGCTATATGGGAGTAACAGGAAACCCTGTAGTTCAAACTCCCAACCTCGATAAACTCGCCGATGAAGGAACACTCTTCACTAATTCGCATATCACAAGTCCTATTTGTATGCCTAGTAGAGTCTCTATTCTTTTATCTCAATACGAGAGAAAACATGGTGTAAATTTCAATGCGGGTACTGCCGTAGCCGAAGAAGCTTGGCAAAATTCTTACCCAATGCAACTACGTAAAGCAGGTTATTTCACTGCCTACGTAGGTAAAAACCACTCTCCTGTAGGAAAAAATGGCTACAAATCTGGAATCTTAGAAAAGTCGTTTGACTATTGGTATGCAGGGCATCGACATCTTGGTTTTTACCCAAAAGAACGACATAAAATATTCTCTGATGCAGAAGAAGATACACAAATAGAAGTTGTAGGAGAAGCAGCTCTTGATGCCTTAGACAACAATGAATTTAAACTAGAAAAGGCAATTAAGTTTTTAGATAAAAGACCAAATGATCAGCCCTTCTTACTCAACATATGTTTCAACTTACCTCATGGTGCAGGCACAGAAAGCATGCAGATGAGAGAGAGTGATTCTGAAATCTATAAATCACTTTATAGAGATCAAGAAATTCCTTTAGCTGAAAACTACATTGCAAAAAAAGATATTCAAAACTCTAAAATACCGCTAGACATTCATCATGTCGAAGATCGTCAGACCATCTATGATTACGTAAATGAGCCAGAAAGTACCAAGGAACGTCTAATCAGGCAATACCAAGCCATGACTGGAATTGATCAATTGGTAGGTAAACTCCGTGATAAATTGAAAGAAATGAAAGTGGATAAAAATACCATCATTGTTTTCACTTCAGATCACGGACTACTCATGGGACAATTCGGTCTTGGCGGTAAAGCTCTACTCTATGAATACTGTACACACGTCCCGATGATTATCATGGACCCTAGGCTACCAAAACGTAAACGCATCAAAAGATCAGATGCGCTTGTACAAAGTATTGATATTGCACCAACACTTTTGGCTAAAGCAGGAGTCAGCGTTCCAGCATCTTTTCAAGGAAAAGACCTTTCTCAATTATTGACAGAGGAAACTGAAATAAGAAAGTATGTTTTCACAGAAAATCTTTGGTCAACACAATTTGGGAACCCTCGTTGTGAAGCTGTTCAAGACAAGGAATGGAAATACATTCGCTATTATAAAAACGAAAATTTTTCAGCTTCAAAACGCATAAAATACACCAAAGACTTGGGTTTGAATGTCAATAGAGCATTATACGGGATGACTGACAAAGAAATATCGATTTACCGAAGCTATGCCGAAGAACCTTTAGCAGGTGAAAAAGCTGTGTATGAAGAATTATATCACCTTGATAAAGACCCTTCGGAAAGTACCAATCTAGCAAACAGTTCAGAATACCAATTAAAGCTTGAAGAAATGCGAAAGGTTTGGGCTAAACAAATCAGATTAGCTCGAGATAAAGGACAGCCTTTAGTTGAAAGATTCACCAATGAATCCAGTGCTGAAATGGAGAAAAAACAAGCTAATCTTCCAAAATAAAATTCCTCTAACATCAACCAATAGACCATACTACAATGAAAATAAAATACATCGCGCTGCTTTTGCTCATCGGTATTTGGGCTTGTAGTAAGCAAGCACCCAAAGAAGACATTATTATCCTTGAAGAAAGTAGTTTCAATGAAAACTGGAAATTTTCAAAAGGAGAAAAAGCGAATGGCATGAAAGCTGAATTCGATGATTCTTCGTGGAGACAACTCGACTTACCTCATGATTGGGCAATTGAGGGTCCTTTTGATGAAAAATACAATGCAAGAAGCGGAGGATTACCGTTTCATGGAATTGGTTGGTATCGAAAGAAATTCAATGTTCCAAATCAGCTTGAAGGGAAGAAAGCATTTGTCCATTTTGAAGGAGTTATGAATCGTGCTGAAGTTTGGATAAATGGTCAAAAGATAGGCGAAAGACCTTACGGATATATTGGATTTCAATTGGATATGACGCCATATCTTAAATTTGGTCAAGAAAATACTATTGCCGTAAAGTGTGCTCCAGAAGATTTGAGTACACGTTGGTATCCTGGTGCCGGAATTTATCGTGATGTTTGGTTCGAATACAAAGAACCTGTTCATATTGCTTTCGATGGTACTTTCATCACGACCCCACAAGTTTCAAAAGAAAAATCTACAGTAAATATTAAAACAGAAGTGAAAAATACTTCTGAGCAAGCTGTGAAGTTTACTTTAGAAACAGTCATTCTAAACCAGAAAGGAGAACAGGTATCGAGTCAAAATACTGTAATTGAGATAAGTGCAAATTCAGAGTCGGTTGTAGAGCAAGTAACTGAAATACAAGACACTGAACTCTGGGACTTAAAAAATCCGCATTTATATAAAGCCATTAGCAGAATCAAAAATGGACAGAAATTACTCGACTTTGAAGAATCAACTTTTGGTATTCGAGAAATTTCATTTTCAGCAGATCAAGGCTTTCGATTGAATGGAGAAAAAGTCAGATTTCAAGGAGTTTGTTTACATCATGATCAAGGTCCTCTTGGAGCTGCCGTTAATCGTAGAGCTAAAGAACGTCAGTTACAGATTATGAAAGATATGGGTGTAAATGCCATCAGAACAAGTCATAATCCACCATCAAAAACCTTACTAAACCTTTGTGATGAAATGGGGCTTTTGGTGATCGATGAAGCTTTTGACTGTTGGCGAAAGGCTAAAGTTGAAAATGGTTATAATAAATTTTATGACGAATGGAGCGAAAGAGACCTACGTGATATGATTCGAAGAGACCGAAATCATCCATCAATTATTATGTGGAGTATCGGTAATGAGATTTTAGAACAATCATCTAAAGATGGATGGAAAGAAACTAGAAGACTTGCACGTATAACAAAAGATGAAGATACCTCTCGTCCTGTAACTGCTGGTTTTAATTATTACCCTGCATCTGTCATTAATAAACTAGCACATGAAGTAGATATTCCGGGCTTCAACTACAAGCCAATGAAATATAAAGAGATTTTAGAACAGCATCCTGATTGGATTATTTATGGTTCTGAAACTTCTTCATGCACGAGTTCAAGAGGGGTTTATCATTTCCCTATCGAAACCTATAAAAAGCACGAATCACTTCAAGTAACTAGCTATGATCTTATTGGCCCTGTTTGGTCTTCTCCTCCCGATCTAGACTTTGATATGTTAGCTGAAAATCCACGCGTTTTAGGCGAATTTATCTGGACAGGTTTTGACTATTTGGGAGAGCCAACTCCTTATGGTGGTAGAGATAATTCTACAAATGGCTATTGGAACGGTGATTGGCCTTCTCACTCTTCTTATTTTGGTGCTGCCGATCTGTGTGGTTTCCCTAAAGACCGTTATTTCCTATACCAAAGCCAGTGGACTGAAAAGCCAATGGTTCATGTATTACCTCATTGGAATTGGGAAGGAAAAGAAGGAGAAATCATTCCTGTTCATGCCTTTACAAATTGTGATGAGGTTGAGCTTTTCGTAAACGGAAAATCATATGGTAAAAAAGTAAAAGGAGTTGACCTTACTCCTATCCCAATGATTCACCGTTTCTGGAAATCCGATAAACCATTGATGTCTAAATACAGATTAAGTTGGGACGTTCCTTACCAAGCAGGAACCATCAAAGTGATTGCTTACAAAGATGGAAAAGCCATAGTTGAAAAAGAGATTAGTACTGCTGGAAAAGCTCATCATATCGAACTCGAAGCCGATCGTACGCTAATCGCTTCTGATAATAAAGACTTGTCTTACATCACTGTGAAAGTGGTAGACAAAGAGGGAAACCTTTGCTACAAAGCAAATAACAACATCAAATTTGAGATAGAAGGAAAAGGTAAAATTGCAGGTGTAGGAAACGGAAATGCCGCATCTCTTACGCCTCTTCAAGGAGATCAGATGGAAGTGTTTAGCGGTATGGCTCTCGCAATTCTGAAAGTTGATAAAGGCGCAAAAGAATCATTCAAGTTAAAAGCTAGCGCTGAAGGCCTTGAATCAGCATCCATTCAGATTCAATTAAAAGACATGGCGCTTTAAAATAATTGACATAAAGGCATTGATGGAAAACAGCTCTCTCTTTCTTCAATGCCTTTCCCCTAAAAGAAATAGCAATGAAAAAAAGATATTTACTTTGGATTTGTCTGCTTTATCCATTTTTCATTCATGCTCAAACTTCTTCAAAAAAGACTAAAAATACGAGCCCAAATATTCTGATTATAGTTTCAGACGATCAAGGTTGGGGCGATGTAGGATTCAATGGCTCCGATATTCCAACACCTCAATTGGATGCTCTAGCTGAAGAAGGAATTGTTTTTACTCAAGGATATGCAAGTCATCCATATTGTAGTCCAAGTAGAGCTGGCTTACTAAGTGGACGATATCAGCAACGTTTTGGACATGAAAACAACATCCCATACCAAAAAGTGAAAGAAACAGATGGTCTCCCCCTTGAAGAACTTCTGATGTCAGAACACTTCGAAACACAAGGATATCAAACTTGTGCTATTGGAAAATGGCATTTGGGTGATCATGAAAAATTTTGGCCAAACAACAGAGGCTTTGATGATTGGTTTGGCTTTTACGGTGGAGGGAACGATTACTGGGGCAGACTGAACAAAAACAAAGCTAAAAATTCTGGTGTCCTCCAAAATGGTGAAATCGTAGCTCAAGAAAAACTAAGCTATCTAACGGATGACTTCTCAAATGCTGCAAGTAAATACATTGAGAAATACAGTCAGTCTGAAAAACCATTTTTTATGTACTTGGCATATAATGCGCCACACAGTCCAATTCAAGCTCCTAAAAAATACTTTGATGAAGTTGCCCATATAGAAGATGGACATAGAGCTGCTTATGCTGCGATGGTGGTTGGAATGGATCAAGGGATTCAAAAGGTCGTTGAGAAACTAAAGGAAACTGGTGAGTACGAAAACACCATAATCATCTTTTACAGCGATAACGGAGCACATACCAATGGAGCTAGCTCTTTCCCTTTCAGAGGACATAAAGGGATGCTTTTTGAAGGTGGAATTCGAGTTCCTTTCCTTATTTCATGGCCAAAAGGAATTGAAGGCGGAAAAAAGTTTGAGCATTTTATAACTGCTTTGGACGTTTTTCCAACACTCGTAGATGCTTCTGGTGTAGAGCCTCCAAATAAAGAATTAGATGGAGTGAGTCTTATTCCCTATCTCAACAATAAGAAAAGAAAAGCACCACATAAAACACATTTTTGGCGCTATTCCGATGGAGCAGGATACGCTGTCAGACATGGAGATTATAAACTGGTCTACTCAGGCTACAAGTTAAAACACCTCCTTTTTGATCTAGAAAATGATCCATACGAGCAGTCTAATTTAGCTGATAAATTCCCTAATAAAGTAAACGAACTTGTCAGACTGTATGAAGAGTGGAGCATAGGAACAGTAAAAGCAAAATGGTATGATCCCCATGCTGCAAATGTATTGAAAGAAGAGAAAAAACGACAATCCTTTTTGGACAAAGCTAGTGCTGGTGAAAAACCAAAAAAGATTTGATAAACACCTCTTTATCTATTTTTAAAAATCAGAATTATGAAAAAGATAATATTTATACTAAGCATATTTTTAGCACAAATATCAACGGCTTTAGCCACAAATTACTATGTATCAAAGTCTGGGAATGATAGCAATGCAGGAACAGAATCTGAACCTTTTTTGAGCATCGCAAAAGCTTCTTCAATGCTTACAGCTGGCGATACGTGCTTTATTATGGAAGGTACCTATCGTGAAACGATCATTCCTAAAAGTGCTGGACAAGATGGTAATCCTATCGTTTATACAAATTACAATAATGAAGAAGTTTTAATCTCCGCTACTGAAATTATAGATACTTGGGAACAGCACGAAGGAAATATCTACAAAGCCAATTATGCAATGAAATTGGGGCGTCAGAATATGGTATTTTGTGATGACAAACCAATGGATTATGCCCGTTGGCCTAACAATACGGATGATGATGTTTATACAATTGATGCTTGGGATGTTGAAAGCGGAAGTGCTTCAACTGTTTTAGGAAAAAATCTACCTGAGCATAGTTGGGTAGGCGGATTAATCTGGTATTTGGGTGCTCACTCGGGAGCAAGTTGGACAAGAGAAATTACAGCTAGTACAACTTCCATGATTACATTCACCGAGGTTGATATCACAAAATGGCCTTTTGATCCTCACAATCCAACAGTATTCAGAAATAACAATCGTGGACGTTTTTACTTAATGGGCGTTTTGGATGCCTTAGATTACGAACGTGAATGGTTCTACGAAAACGGTTCAGTCTATTTCCAAGCACCAGGAAATGTTGATCCTTCTACCCTAAAAGTAGAAGTGTCAGCAAGAGATAAAGCCATTGACATCGGAAAATCTTATGTTCATATCGATGGATTAAAAGTCTTTGGTGGTAGAGTTGAAGTTAAAGCCAACAAGTGTATTCTAAAGAATATGGAAATCAAGCATGGTTTAGAAACTTTAGACAGACTTGATAATACAGGAGCACAAGTAGCTGAAGGTGCTATTTTTGTAAGAGGAGTTGACAATATCATTACTCAAAATACCATCGATGGTAGCTCTTTAAATGGAATTTATGTTGCTGGTTGGGGTGGTTCTACGCAAGTAGATATCAATAACAACTACATAAGAAATACAAACACAGTTGGTATTCATGCCTCTCCAATTAGAAATGCAGCTACAAATAGTCGAATTTATGGAAATACAATTGAGACGACTGGTAGAGATGGTATTTATAACGGTGCAAACAATTGTGAAATAGCCTATAATGATGTTTCTGATTGTATGCGTATCAACAATGATGGTGGAGTCTATTATACTGTTGGAAATGCAGACGATAAAAATGTAGAAATTCATCACAACTGGTTCCATGATTCTGAAGGTCCAGACTACGCAGATGGACGTGCAGCAGGAATCTACCTAGATAATCACAGTAAGGGTTATTCAGTACATCACAATGTCGTTTGGAACATTACTTGGTCTGGTATTCAATTAAACTGGGACAATTGGAATATTGACATTTATAACAATAGTATTTATGAAGTTGAAGAAGGAATGGGACGTTGGGAAAATGGGTTTACCCTTGATGATGTCGTATTGAAAAATAACTATGCTAGTATTCTTGAATTCATCGGAACAGATATTAATGATGAAACAAATATCATCTCTGACCAAAATCCATTTGCATCAGTTGAAAACCATGACTTCCGCCCTTCTGTTACGAGTTATTTAATTGATAAAGGAGAGGTTATTGAAGGTTATACTGATGGCTTTGTAGGAAATGCACCAGATATCGGAGCATACGAATACGGACTAACGCCATGGATTCCTGGAGTTAATCCTGTAATAGGTGGGGAAATTGATACCGATGCACCTGACCCTAATCCTTCAAATCCAACTGATCCCGACCCCGAACCAGATCCGGATCCAACGCCTGATCCAGAACCTGAAACGCCTTTAAATACTGATACTTCTAAATCGAGCTTTAGAGTTTTTCCAAATCCATTAGAAAATACTTCACTAAAGGTCAAGACTGAAAAAGTATCGAATATCAAAATATATGACTTGACAGGAAGTTTACTCCCATACAACTCAAAGATGAGTTTGGCTCATTCAATCCCACGATCAACTTTTCGTTTTTCGGGGATGTATCTAATCACTATTGAAAGTGAAGATAATGTTTACTATCAACGAGTTGTAGTTCAATAAATTCTGCTCTTTTTTTTATAAGATAAATAATATGCAGATAAGATTTTTACTCATCGGGCTATTAAACTGCTTCTTTTGGGTTTCCTGTCAAAAAGAAAATCAGACTCTCCAAAGAGAGTCTGACTTCAACTTTGGTTGGAAATTTACATTACTAGAGGATACCACCAAGCTTACGAAAACACCTTTAGATGATCACAATTGGAGAGATATCCGATTACCTCATGATTGGAGTGTGGAAGCTTCTTTTGACTCTACTTTGGAAGGCTGTACAGGTTATTTACCAGGAGGTGTTGGGGTGTACCAAAAGCATTTTCCAACACCTGTTAATCCAACAGATAAAAGTACGTTTATACTTTTTGATGGTGTGTATAACAATGCTACATTCTGGTTAAATGGAAAATTACTTGGTCAAAATCCTTACGGTTACTCTCCTACATACTTCGACCTGACAGAAACGCTAAAAAGAGATGGTAGCGAAAATGTACTTACAGTTCATGTAGATCATTCCAGATATGCAGACAGTCGTTGGTATACAGGTAGTGGAATTTATCGAAATGTAAAACTGATCTCAGTTGATAAATTACATATCCCAATATGGGGTACATTTATCAGAACACCTGAGGTCAGCAATGAAAAGGCAAGCATTGAAGTTGATATAAAAATCACTAATCAGAATACTGAATTAGTGAATTTTGAACTTCAAACTACCATACTTGATCAAAATGGATTAGAAGTCGCTCAAACTACAAAAGACGTTGATTTAAAAGCAAAAGATTCAAAAACCGTAGCCCAACAGTTAGTCGTAAAGCAACCTTTACTTTGGGATACTGAAAAACCGTATCTCTATAAAGCCATTACAACTATTAAACAAAATGGAAAAGTTGTTGACGAATATACGACGCCATTCGGCATACGCAGTTTGGAATTCAAAATTGGGGAAGGTTTCTTCCTAAACGGAAAATCAACACTTGTAAAAGGAGTTTGTTTACACCATGACGGAGGACTTGTAGGAGCTGCAGTTCCTAAAGGTGTTTGGAGAAGACGACTGGAGAAATTAAAAATGGCGGGTGTAAATGCCATTCGTACTTCTCATAATCCTTTCTCAGAAGAATTCTTAGACCTTTGTGATGAGATGGGTTTCTTAGTTCAGAATGAAATCTTTGACGAACTGGACTATCCAAAAGACAAACGTCATAACCTTCACGATCGAGTAAAAGACTATATCACTAGAGGATATACAGAACACTTCCAAGAATGGGGAAAATACGATCTTACCCGTACTATTCTGAGGGATCGGAATCACCCTTCTGTTTTTCAATGGAGTATCGGGAATGAAATCGAATGGACTTATCTGCATTACCGTTATATTACAGGTTTTTATACCGATTACGAAAATCCGACTAAAAATTCAGGGTTCTTCGGTAAACTTCCTATATACTCTCCTGAAGAACTCAAAAACAGATACGAAAATTGGGAAAAAGGAGATTTTATCTTGGCGAATACCGCCCAAAAAGTGAACGGATGGGTAAAAGAATTAGATACGACAAGACCAACGACTGCCAATCTAATTATCCCCCAAGTTAGCCACATTAGTGGGTATGCAGATGCCGTAGACATTCCAGGGTATAGTTATCGAAATGTCATTTTTCCATGGGCACAGAAACATTTCCCACACAAACAGGTGACAACAAATGAATGTCCTGGTACTTGGAATGATTGGAAACAAGTTCTTGAAAACCCAGGAGTTTTCAGCATGTTTATGTGGACTGGAATTGATTATATGGGAGAAAGGCATGCTAAATGGCCCGAAAAAAGTGCTTGGGGAGATATGCTTGATTTAGCGGGGTTTGAAGTACAAGGTTGGAATTACTTCAAAAGTATTTGGGCAGATCAACCTCATGTTTCAATCGGTACTCTCCCACTCAATCAATCTGGATTTAGAGCTCATCCACTTTCTGGATTTGCTGTTGCAAAAAATAAAGGAGCCTATAAATGGAGAGATTCTAATATGCATTGGAACTATGAAAAAGGTGACTCCATTTTGGTTGAAGTATGTTCAAATTACGCTACTGTTGAGCTATTCCTCAATGGAAAATCACAAGGTTTCAGAAGTATGTCAGAAAGTCCTGATCGACTAATGCGTTGGGTTGTTCCCTTTGAAGAAGGTGAACTTGTAGCAAAAGCGAGACTAGGTCAAGAAGAAAAAGTAGCCAAGCTTCAAACGACATCAAAAGCTTCACAAATTAGACTCACAGCAGATCAAAAAGAGCTTATCGCAGATGCCTATGATGTTTCTCATCTTGTTGCCCAACTAATAGATGCAAATGGAATTCCTGTAAAAACGGAGAATGTAAATATCGAATTTGAGATAGAAGGGAATGCCAAACTTCTAGGCGTAGATAATGGTGCTTGGACAAATATTCAAGATTTCCAGAGTGACGAACTCACCACATCAAAAGGTCGAGGATTAGCGATTATACAATCTACCAAAGAATCTGGAGAAATTAAGATTACCGCTAAGGCAGATGGATTTGAGCCTCAAAGTATTCTTATCCAATCAAGAGATATTTACTAAAAGATCATGATGAAAAGGTATCCCAAGTTCATATATCTGCTATTGCCATTTCTATTTTTTGCTTATATGAAAAGAGCAACTTGGCTCAATCCTGAGCATTTTAAAACAGAAGTTAATGGCAAGAAAACTCTTTTACATTTTCTCAAAAATGAAAATGGGATGAAAGTCGCCATCACAAATTATGGTGCTAGAATTGTCGGACTTCAAGTACCCGACAAAAGAGGAATAGAGACAGATGTTGTCTTGGGATTTGCTTCCATTCAAGATTACTTAAATACCAAACAAAAATACTTTGGTGCAAGTATCGGTCGCTACGCTAATCGCATTGCTGAAGGTCAATTTGAATTGGAAGGTCAAAGCTATCAATTGCCAATAAATAATGGGAAAAACAGTATTCATGGTGGTTTGAAAGGCTTCCATGATGTTGTATGGGAAATCAATGAGAAAAGTAGTAATCACATAAAGTTGAATTACACAGAAAAGCATTTAGCTGAAGGATTTCCTGGAAACTTGACAGTAGAAATCACTTATACCTTAAATTCAAACAATGAATTAAGTATAGTTTACAAGGCATCCACAGATAAAGCTACTCCCATAAATTTCACCAATCATTCCTTTTTTAATTTGAATGGAGAAGGAAGTGGCGATGTACTGAAACATCAATTACAGCTAAACGCTAAAGAATTCACACCAATTAATGAGAATCAAATTCCTTTAGGTTATCAACTAAAAGTAGAAAATACTGCATTCGATTTTCGTAGTTTTCATGCCATAGGTCAAAGAATCGACGATGAAAATATTCAGCTCAAATATGGGAATGGCTACGACCACAATTTTGTCGTTAGCTCTGATGATAAAAATACGATCACAAAAGTAGCGAGTATTGTAGGTGACCAATCAGGAATACAAATGGATGTTTTCAGTGACCTGCCAGGAGTTCAATTTTATACTGCTAACTTTTTAAAAAGCTATAACACTTTAAAATCAGGAAAAACCGATGACAGAAGAACTGCATTCTGTTTAGAAACACAGCATTTTCCAGATGCGATAAATCAGAAAAACTTTTACCATAAAATATTAGAACCAAATGATGATTACCACAGCCAAACTGTCTATAAGTTTTCTTGGTAATCCATCTTCTAGCGTGCTATAAAAACCTTAAACAATACGTATAATGAAAAGATTTTGGAGCATATTAGCGATTACTGCAACCTTACAAGCTTGCCAAGTAGAAGCTCAAAAAACAGAGCAAAAAGGCTTTCCTTTTATCCTACCAGATGAAAAGCCGAATAGAGAAATGAGTGCGGCAATGGAAAGAATCTATACAGATTATGAAGCCCCTCAACCACAAGACAATGAGCTATTCAGTCAGTTTAAATACACAAAGCTCAAAGGTTTTGATTATCACGGACATGATGGTACCATTACTCGAAGAGACCCTTCAAAAGTAATTTTCCATGATGGAAAATACTATGTTTGGTATACTTATCGAAATACCTCTACCCCTCCAAGAGGTGCTGACAATTGCAACGACACTATCCCATCTTCTGATTGGGATTTATCAGAAATTTGGTACGCTACTTCTGAAGATGGATTTACATGGGAAGAGCAAGGTGTCGCGATCAAAAGACCAGAAAAGCCACTAGTTGGATGGCGTTCAGTTACTACAACTGATATATTGGAATGGGAAGGCAAATATTATTTGTACTATCAAGGGTTTATGGAAGCCAGTGGTAAACGCGGAGATGACTGCCCCGTAGCCGTATCTTATGCAGATTCTCCAAATGGTCCTTGGACTCCATATAACAAAATTGTGATTCCAAACGGAGCAGAGGGTGAATGGGATCAATATTCAATTCATGACCCATACCCACTTGTTCATGACGGGAAAATCTACTTATACTACAAGTCTGATTTCAACAAAAGACCTCATTTAGTGCGTATGCAAGGACTCGCGACAGCTGATAATCCACTAGGGCCATTTACAAAACATCCATTAAACCCTGTGGTTACTTCGGGTCATGAAACTACGCTTTTTCCTTATAAAAATGGGGTTGCAGCTCTTGTATATAAAGATGGACCAGAACATAATACCATTCAATATGCAGAGGATTGGGTTAACTTCGAAATAGCATCTATTACAGAATTAATGCCTATTGCTGCAGGACCTCATGTGCCAGATGCTTTTACCAATACTAAAGATGGTAGAGGAATTACTTGGGGTTTATCACACTTTATTGGCATGGGCGAAAGAGGAAAAAAACATTCTATGCTCGTTCGTTTTGACTGTGATTTGAGTAGAGATATTCATGACCCTCAAATGAAAGGCCACCAAGTATATCACAAACCAGAAACCTATTTTAAGCAAGGTTTGAGTGCAAAACAAAGAGCTCGTATTGAGAAAGAAAATCAGCAAAAACAGTTAGCAAAGTAAATGAAAAATGGGTCTAGCTTTGAATTAAGATAGACCCATTTTTTTTTAGAGAAATATTTTAAATCACCTAGAAACCTTAGCACCGCCCTCTGCTTGCATAAGCTGATAAACCTCTTCTAAAGCAACATCATTGAAGTCTCCCTCAATACCATGTTTTAACGTAGAGGAAGCTGTCGCAAAGTCTATCACTTCTTGGAGGTTTTCAGAGGTATTTAAACCATAAATTATCCCTGCCATAAAAGCATCTCCACCGCCAACTCGATCCACAATGTGGGTAAGCTCATATTTTGTACTACGATAAACTTTTTTACCATCGTAAAGGACGCCCTGCCAAGTATGATGACTTGCTGAATACACCCCTCTAGAGGAAAAAACAACAATTTTACATTTTGGATTTTCTGACATCAATTTATCAGCAGACTTCGCAAATTCTTCATCTGGAATTTCTTCTTTAAGTACATCAAAATCGGGATGAATTCCAGACATCACATGACAGCCTTTCATCAGCTTGGGCATTACTTCAGTATCAGACTTTCCCCACTTCCAAAGTTTAGCTCTGAAATTGTAGTCCATAGAAACTTGTAGCCCCATTTCATTGGCTTTCAAAATTGCTTGCTCACATAATAAAGCTGCATTTTCAGAAACTGCTGGAGTGATTCCACTCCAATGAAACCATGTTGCCCCTTCAAAAATTTCATCCCAATCTAAATCTTCAAGCTGTAAATTTGTAAAACAACTCTCTGTTCGATCATAAATTACTTTCCCTCCTCTGTGCATATTGGCCCCTTCCACAAAATACACCCCCATTCGACCTTCTTGTCTCAAGATATACTTTGTTCCTACATTATGTCCTTTCAAAAATTTAATGGCTTCATCCGCATATTCATGATGAGGAAGAGCAGATACCATTTCTACATTCAATCCAAATTTAGAAAGGCTTGCCGCAACATTCCCTTCAGCTCCGCCATAATGGATTTCAAGTGTGGGGCTTTGAGAAAAACGCTTATTAGAAGGGGGAGAAAGTCGAATCAATATTTCTCCGAAAGTGATAATCTTTGGTTTATTCATTTAGCTAGTTTTTATGGTTAGAGCACTGGGTATTCCTCTTTTCGGTAAGATTCAACAAAAGTGGTCAAAGTAGAAACTAAATTGAAAATTGAATCATAATCCCAATTTCCCTCTTGGTCTTTTATGACTAAATTACTTCCAATCCCGACACAACTTACGCCTACATCTAACCACTTCGTCAAATCCTCAATTGTAGGTTTTACGCCTCCCGTTGGCATTACGTCTGTCCAAGGCATAGGTGCTTTAATTCCTTTGATAAAATTGATGGCATCGAAGGCATTCGCTGGAAAAATCTTAACAACCTCTGCTCCTAATTCATGTGCGTCGGAAACTTCAGAAACCGTACTACAACCTGGAAACCATGCAATTTTTCTTCGGTTACACAATTTCCCGATTTCATCATTAAATAATGGAGAAACAATAAAATCTGCCCCATTTTGAATGAAAATTGCAGCAGTATGTGCATCTACAATAGAGCCTATACCTATAGCCAAATCAGGCATTTCTATTCTAGCTTTTTTGATCAACTCAGCAAATAGTTCATGAGCAAACTCAGCTCTGTTTGTGAATTCAAAAACCCTTACTCCTGCCTCATAAACCGTTTTCATAAAGGCTAGACTTTGAAGTACATCTGCATTGAAAAAAACAGGTACTATCACTGTTTTTTTCATTTTGGTAACGACTTCTATTCTACTAAATTTTGCCATGGTTATTTTAGTTTTCTTTTTCCATTAATCGATACTTATCCATTCTCTCCATTGCCTTTCCCTCATATTTCCTCTTTAGTTGCCACCTAGGTCTTGCCAATGTCAACTCCCACTCAAATAGACGTTTATAGAGTTTCTGTACTTTTTGAGGATACTTACTCGCTAGATTATTTTGTTCAGACTGGTCATTTGGAAGATAGTATAATTCAGCAGGTCTATCTGGAAATCGTAACAGTTTCCAATCTCCATCTCTTATAGCTGCTCTATTTTCTTTTTTCCAAAAAAGGGATTGATGTGGTCTTTCATTGAGCTCACCTTTCAGATAAGGTATCAAATTGACACCATCAATATTTGATAGCTGATTTAAATCCCCTTTTCCAAGTTGATAAAAGGTTGGTAATAGGTCTAAAGTACTGATTGGGTAGGTATACCTTTCGCCCTCTGAAAGGACTCCTTTGTATTTCATTATAAAAGGAACTCTAATGCCTCCTTCCAAATGATTGGCCTTTGTTCCACTCAAAGGTTTATTTGAGGATGCATTTGAATCTGTAGGTCCGCCATTATCATTGGTAAATACGATTAATGTGTTTTCCTCGATTCCTAATGATTCAATAGTTTCAAATACAGAACCACATGCTTTATCCATAGCAAGTGTCATAGCAGCAAGTTTTTTCCTTTTTCCAGATAGTTTTGGAAATTGACCAAGGTCTTCTTTTAACGCATCCATAGGAGAATGAACCGCATTAAATGATAAAATGATGAAAAAAGGGGCTTCATCATCTTTTTTTATAAAATCGTTAGCTGCATTTGCAAAGGTATAAGTTAAATACTCATCGGTCTCTCCGTAATTTTTGAATCCTTTCTCAAGAAAATCTTCCGTCTTTTTTGTAGGATGTGCTTCGTTGTATTCATAGTAACTTCTCGCTCCTCCTCTAAAACCATAGAAGGTTTCAAAACCTCTTTTTGTAGGGTGAAACTGATCTGCATTTCCCTGATGCCATTTGCCGAATAATGCTGTTCTATATCCTAAACTTTTCATATAGTTAGCCATAGTTTTCTCTTCAAGAGGTAAACCCATTTCATCATCAGGGAGATTATAATTCTCCATGATTCCTGGAACATTATTTTCCTCAAAGCCAAATCTTTGCTGATACCTACCTGTAAGAATTCCTGCTCTTGAAGGACCACAAACAGCCGCTGTGACGTAAGCCTGTTCAAAGACGATACCTTGAGTTGCTAACTTATCTAAGTTTGGTGTCTTAAATTCTTTACTCCCTTGAAATCCAAAGTCTGCGTAACCCGCATCATCAGATATGATAAGTATGATATTAGGCTTTTCTTGAGCATTTACATGGATAGTCAAAAAAAGAAAAAACAAGCAACATATACCTTTATAAATAATCTTCATATAAAACCTTTTATGAGAATAGATATTTACAATGATAAAGTCCTCTATTTGATTAGAGGACTTTATAACTTACTTTTCTATCATCAGCTAACGATCAACTTTCTTACCGTACTAAATTTTCCACTTTTCAGATGAATGAAGTAAACACCTGAAGGAATTTCCCCCAAGTGTAGTTGATATGAAGACTGATTTTTTAAATGCTGCCTTATATACGTTTTCCCATGAATGTCTATCAAACGTAGTTCAAACTCCCGAAGCGGTAAACCCAAAATATTCACTTCTCCTGAAGCTGGATTTGGACTTAGTTTGATCTTGCTACTTCCTAGTTCATCCGAATCTGTAATTGTCTTTGTCACACGAACATTTATTGTTGCTTTAATATCTCCAACTGATGCGGTTATGACAGCCTCTCCTTCAGCAAGACCTGTAACTTTACCGTTTTGGTCAACTGTAGCAATTGTTGGATCATTGGAAATATAATCAACTCCTATACCTGATAATTCAGTAGGACTTATTTGTGGAGAAAGTGTATAAGATTCTCCAACATTTAATTCTACATCTGATTCTGAGAAACCTATTTCGGTAATAGTTGCTGCAACAGGCTTATAAGCTCTAATCCAGTTTACTCTCAATTCTTGTTTGTTTGGATCACTTAAATCGTCATCAGAAGGTGTTTGTCCGCTGCTCACCAACCAACTTTGAGATTCGATATTGACAATAATATCCAACTCTTTCGTAAAACCTGTTCCATTCTGATAATTGCCTGGATCTATCACATTAATTCCATTTGATGCCTCACTTGTAGCTTTGAGCGTTTCAAAAGAATAACTAGACTCCCTTGCATGAATTGTTATATCTGAATAACCGTTCGTACTCGTAGGCATCCCTCCTATGTTTGATCCAAATTCGTCTTTTGCCCCCTCTGGATGAATATCGTTGTAATAAGTATATTCCCAAGTACCATGTATATCTGTTGCAATCGCATTTTCATACAATACACGTACTAATTTCCCATCAATATAATATTCGAAATGATTAGGAGAAATCCAGTTTACAGCCAAACGGAAGTATCTTCGATCTCCATCATTCCAACACCAATCTCCCCATCCATAGTTTGTATTAACTCTACTATCTGGCCACCAACTATTTCGATCACGAGGTTGGTAATCGTGAAATGGATTTCTGATAAATGAGTGATGTGAAATATGTGTAAATTGTTTGAAATAGTCTACGTCACCATAGTTTTCAATGATATCAATTTCTTGTGTATCATCGGGGCTTAACAACCAAAAACAGGATGCTAAAGCGATGTTTGCAACACTCAAGCTCGTTTCTACATAAACAGGATAAACAACCTTTTGATTAGAGGTAATGCAACCTGCATTTACACCACCCTCCGTTTTATTCATCTTATAAGCTGGTAATCCATTTGCGTATGGATATTGTGGATTAGGTTGATTATTTTTATCAAATCGAGATGATTTCAAAATCAAATCTCCACCTTCAACAGAAACGTGGTTGTATTTCCAATAGGTTGTACCAGGGCCATCCCAATGATTATGATAGAAATTATACCACATATCATTCGGACCAAAATTGGTCTTATCATTCGAGGCATCGAAAGTATAATTAAAATCGTCGGATACATTGGTCTGTAATTCCCAAACTTTCCCTGTACCCGCATTGGCTGCTACAGGTATATCTTTCCAATCTTGTGCAATTGCAAATGTTGCACTTAAACCTAATAAGACACTTAAAAATAATGATTTCATCACTACCTCCCTTTTCAAAATTTTCAAATTGTAAGGCTGTGATAGCCTTGGCCAGATACAGACCAAGGACTATTCATCTTTACACATCAGCCTTAACCACTTAGAACTAGGTGTTACTTTGATTGATCACTAGCATCGCTAGCTTCTTTATTTTTTACCTCGCCTTTGGCTACATGCGTCGTTTTTCTTTTCCCTTGGAATCGACGAATGTATTGCCAATCATAATTGTGATACTTATGCGTCAACCCCCATTCAAAAATGGCGAATGGCTCTTCCGTATCTAAAGTTCTGTTCAGACCAATTGCATGAGGTGCGCCCGGAATGACGGAGGCAATCTCAAAGTTGATTCCATCTTTTGAGAGTTGAACCGTATTCTTTTCAGGTCCATCGGTTGTAATGAGTGAGGCGATTCCGTCTTTATGAGGCCAAACACAGATTTCATGTCCGCTATTTGAGATAGGATTATATTTCGACTTAATATATGGTCCTTTAGGATTATCCGCGATCGCTACACCATGTCTGATTTGACGCCCGCCAAACGTAATCGCCTCACCCATTTGTTCTCCTTTGTAATAGAGATAAAACTTTCCATTGTATGGAATGATACAAGGGTCGTGAACTTTATGACTATCAAAGTCTCCTTTCTTTTCTACCAAGAATCTATTGTCTTCATCCCCTTTCCAAATTCCATTATCCGCAGGGCTTAAGATTGGTTCTTCACTTTTTGTCCAAGGACCGTAAGGCGAATTTGACCAAGCCAAGCCAACCTGATTTTTAACTCGTACATTGTATGGTGATTTTACAGTCTGATAACACAAATAATACACACCATCATGCACCATGATTTCAGTCGTAAAAACTGATCGATCATCGTAAGCTCCCTTTTCACCTCTAGCCACTGCAATTCCTTCTTCTTTCCAAGTCCAACCGTCTTCCGAAGTTGCATACCAAATGTCACATCTGTCCCAAGGAAATACTTTTTCGTTTTCGATATCACCCGCAAAACCATCCGTTTTCCCCACACTTTTCGAATACCAAACAAAGTATTTACCGTCTACTTTGATTAGCGCACTCGGGTCTCTTCTTACCACGCCTTCTTCATAGGCTAAATCTCCTTTCAAATCATGAACAGTGAATTCACCAAACCATTCATTGGTCAAATCATCTGACCAAGCCAAAGCCCTTTTAGAAGCAGCACTTAAATGGTCTTTATCTGTAATTCCTAAAAAGTCTAGTTTTTCTTCCGAAATCTCATTTGCAGAGATATCTCCTTTTGCTATTTCTTCTTTTGCAGAAGGGTTACATGCGGCTAACACGCCTAAACCCGCTGCTACTATTGTGTTGAATATTGTTGATTTCATTTTCTTTCTTGTTTAAAAAATAATGTTGTTTGTTTTCTTTTAAGCTAAGCCATTACCAATAGCAACGATGCAAATCCCAATAATCATACAGCTCAAGCCGACATATAATGCACCTTTTGCTTTTGTAGAAGCATTTACCCATTCGCGAGTGAGCAAACCACTCACAATAGCTACTGCAACTGAAACCGTATTGAATATCGCATAACCAACTGTTCCTCCGTTACTTCCCAATTGGAAAGCGGCATAAGCGAAAGCTGCTGAAGCTGTGAAGTTAAAAATTCCCATCACAGTGGTAAGTGCTGTATTTCTTAAAAGATTTGGTGTTTTAAAACGCCCCCAAAGCCCTTTAGCGGTCAATTGTTGCCCAAAATACAATGCGATAGCAATACCACCAGCCATATAAATAATATACATTACTGCAATTGCACTTACCCACTCAGGATTACCCATTTTCAAACAAGCTTCATGAATGATGCTTCCTCCCACTGTGTTTGCATAGCTAAATCCTGTTGCCAAAAGTCCACCGATTACTGCAATCAGAATCCCTGTGGTCATTGAACCTTTTTTCTCACTTTCTTGACTCCCTTCATCTTTCTGACGAATGATTCCTGCTCTACCATTATTGATTACTCCCATCAGAACAACAAAAATCCCAATCATTATCGTTACAAATACAGGAGTAGCAGGCAGACCGTCGATCATAAATGGAATGAGAGATCCTACTAAAATAATCGTCCCGATAAAAAGTGAAAAACCGAGGGATAATCCAATATGATTAATGGCTTTCCCCCACATCATCACACCAATTCCCCAAAGAAAACTTGAGATTCCCATTCCAATCAATACTGGTGTTGGAATAGCTAATAAAATATCACCAAAGCCTTCAATCAATCCGAAAGCAGCTACATTGGGAATTAGAAAACAGTTGATGGCAAAAAACAATGCCCACGTATTTTCAAACTCAAAATCTTTTGCGTACTTCTCTGGCAATGCGTATAAACCTAGCATAACACCTGCTGCAATTGCCCAAATAATTCCTTCTATCATAGTTCTAAGGTTTAGAAATCACTAAAATGTAAACTGATAAACGGTTTCACTTTCGTACGGCTGATCTGGAGTAGTAATCGCTATTGGAGCTCCCGAAATGTTAGGCCCATTTGGGTAGCGATGTGCCTCACAACAGAATCCTCTATACTGACCGTATTGCTGACCTGTTTCTCTTTTCAGCTCATTTGAAGTGAAATAACCTGTATAAAAAAGCATTCCGGGCTCGTCGGTGAGTATTGTTAGACTTCTCCCACTTTGAGAATCTTCAAATACTGCAACTTTATTCAAGCCTTCTTGCTGATCAAAAACATAGTAATGTTCGAAGCCTGTTTCTAGTTCTTTGAAAGTATCTCCCAATACTTTACCTTCTCTCAAATCATCTATTCTCCCGCTTACTTCAACCGTCTCACCAACAGGCACATTGGTTTCGTCTGGCTTTAAGAATTTATTGGCCAAAATTTGTGCTTTCGTTTGCTTGATATCGGTATCAAAACCCGAAAGATTGAAATAAGAATGATTTGTAAATGAAAGTGGCGTTGCTTTATCCGTAGTTGCATAATAGCTCACTTTCAAAGCATTTTCTTCTGTCAATTCAAAACTCACATTCAAATCGACATTTCCGGGAAAACCGCCATCGCCATCAGCACTGTTTATCTGCATGACTAGGACATTTCCTTCCACTTTTGCATTCCAAATTCTTTTGTCGAAAGCATTTATGCCACCATGCAAATGATTTGGCCCATCATTTGTATCCAACTGGTAATCCTTTCCTTCAAGAGTGAATTTCCCATCTTTAATTCTTGAAGAAAACCTTCCTACTGTACACCCAAAGTAAGGTGCATTTGTTTTATAAGCATCTGACAGATATCCTTCCATACCCTCGAAACCACACACAACATCTGCGTATTCATCCGAATTTTTAGGTAGTAAAATGGAAGATACACAAGCACCGTAAGTAATTACTTTTACTTGCATTCCATTCGAATTCCTTAGAATGTACTGATCTATTTGTACGCCCTCAAATTCTCCAAAAATTCGTTTTTCTATGGTTTCTGTATTAAGCATGGCTCATATCGTTTGGTGTAAATGATAAAACTTCATGAGGTACTAGTTTCTCCCAATCAAAAGTGACTCCTACTCCTGGTTCATCAGAGGCAATAGCTCTGAAGTTTTCAACCACCAAAGGTCTTGTCGTATATTCATCGATAGGGAAACTATGTACTTCCAGCCAGCCGCTGTTCGATTGGGCAGAAACTAAGCTTACGTGTAGTTCTTGCATACCGTGTGAACAAACTGGCGTATTGTATTTTCTTGAAAGTTCTGCAGCTTTTAACCAACCCGTAATTCCTCCACAGTTTGATGCATCTGGTTGAATGAATGAAAGCTTAGCTTGCTCAAAAGCATATTCAAATTCATGAATTGTATGTAAGTTTTCTCCCATTGCCAATGGTATACCTGTGGCATCTGCAATCTCTGCAAATCCTTTATAATTGTCTGGAATAGTTGGTTCTTCAAACCAAGTGATATCATACTGCTCAAATGCCTTTGCTGCTTTAATTGCTTTTTCAACTGACATTGAGTAATTGGCATCTACCATAAAAGTAATATCTGGCCCGATGAACTCACGTACAGCTTTGATACGCTCGATATCCTCTTCCAAAATGTCTCTACCAATTTTGATTTTGACAGCATTGAAACCAGCCTCTAAATATCCTTTGATATTACCCAGTAATTTTTCTAATGGGAATTGTAAATCAATCCCTCCACAATATGCCTTACAACTGTTGGAAGCTCCTCCAGCCATTTTCCAAAGTGGCAATCCTTCTTTTTTCCCTTTGATATCCCAAAGTGCAATATCAATAGTTGAAACAGCAAAAGAAACGATTCCTCCTCTTCCTACATAATGCATATGCCACTCTAAGAAATCATAGATTTCATCAATTTGGCTCGCATCTTTTCCTATAAGGGCAGGAACGATATCATGCTCAATCATTGCTTTTATCGCATGACCACCTTTCCCTCCAGTATATGTATATCCTGTTCCTTGACTTCCATCTTCAAGCGTGATTGTTGAAGTCACTAGCTCAAAGTGTGTATGATCGCCGTGTTTTGCATCAGAAAGCACTTCAGGAAGTGGAACATTAAAAAGTCTTACGTCTATTTGTTTAATCTGTGATGTCATGATTCAAAAAATTTATTCATACTACACTTCGAAATACTGTTTGTAGAAATAGCAAAGCATTCTACGAACTGTATCATGAGCATTAGTGTCTGTTGAAATAAATGTTTTCTAAAGACGAGTCTGAGACTCTTACTTTCATTACTTAATCCTTAGAAAAACGCTAAGGATAGTGATATTTAAAGTGGAGAAAATGAAGGCCCGAGCACACGAAAAACTCGGGCTTCATCGATTATCCACTAATACTTCACATAGAAAGTCTTTTTCTCTAAGTATTGCTCGAAGCCATACTTACCATCTTCTCCACCGCTACCACTTAGCTTGTAGCCATTGTGGAAGCCTTGATGTTGCTCTCCGTGCCCTCTATTCACATAGATTTCACCGAATTCCAATTCATCATTACATCTCAATATTTTTTGCATGTCTTTCGTGAAGACCATTGCAGCCAAGCCATATTCACAATCGTTGGCGTATTCAACAACCTGATCGAAATCAGAGAATTTGATTACTGGAAGAATAGGACCAAATGACTCTTCATGCACAATCGTCATTTCTTGACTTACATTTGTCAGAACGGTTGGCTCGAACCAATGTCCTTTTTCAAATTCAGCACCTTCTGGCGATTTCCCTCCGTAGGCTAGTACAGCTCCTTCTTCCATACTTTTTGCCACAAGCTCTTTCATGTGCTTAAGCTCTGAAGCATTTACTTTTGGCCCCATATCTGTATCGATATCCATTGGGTTACCAACTTTCAATGCTTTTACTTTATTCATGAATTTCTCCATGAATGTATCATAAATGCTTTCGTGGACATACATACGTTCGTTACAAGTACAAACCTGTCCACAGTTATCGAATCTTGAGTGGAATGCTCCTTCTACGGCTTGATCGATATCTGCATCTTCAAATACGATACATGGTGCTTTTCCACCTAACTCAAGTTGAACATGCGTCAAATTATTTGCCGCAGTTCTGAAGATTTGCTGACCTGCAGGTGTACTACCTGTCATGGTCACCATTTTAGTGATTGGGTTTTCTACAAGTGCATTTCCTAATACTCTTCCAGAACCCGTCACGATATTTAATAAACCTTTTGGAAGACCAACTTTCTCGGCCAAGAAACCTAGCTCTAGTGTTGCTAGTGGTGTTTCTTGTGTAGGTTTTACTACGATACTGTTACCCGCTACTAAAGCTGGGCCAATTTTTCTACCCGCCAAAGCCAATGGGAAATTCCAAGCTGTAATCGCTACGATTACTCCTCTAGGAATTTTATGAATCCAAATGTGCTCATCCGGATTGTCTGAAGGCATAATATCACCTTCAATATGTCTTGCCCAGTCGCAAGCATATTCAATAAAAGTTGCAGTTACTTCTACTTCTATTTCTGCAAGAGAAATAATTTTACCTTGTTCTCTTACTAACAACTTTGATAAATAATCTTTATTCGCTCTGATTTCTGCAGCAAATTTGCGCATCAGTTCAGCACGCTTACGAGGTGGTACTTTTTTCCACTCTTTTTGAGCAGCTTCAGCAGCCTTCAAAGCGTTTTCAGCATCGGCCTCAACACCCATTGCTACTCTACCTACTACAGACTCGTCGGATGGGCTTAAAATATCAGCTTGTTCGCCTGATGTCGCCTCAACCCATTCTCCATTGATAAATAATTTGTAGTCTTTAATCTCTGACATAATCATTAATTTTTAAGGTGAAAAAGATTTTAGCGCCCCATCCATCCGCCATCTACAAGCATGATGGAACCGTTCATATAATTTGCAGCAGGCGAAGCCAAGAATACTGTTGGGCCTGCAAAATCTTCAGGTTCTCCCCAACGTCCTGCTGGTATTCTACTTAAAATTGATTCAGCTCTTACAGGATCATTTCTCAATGCCTCTGTATTATCAGTACTGATATAACCCGGAGCAATTGCATTTACATTGACACCTTTAGATGCCCATTCGTTAGCAAAAGCCATGGTCATTTGACCAATTGCGCCTTTACTAGCTGCATAACCCGGTACAGTAATTCCGCCTTGGAAAGTAAGTAATGAAGCTGTGAAAATTACTTTTCCATAACCTCTTGCTACCATTTCTTTACCTAGCTCACGTGTTAGGATAAATTGTGCATTTTGGTTTACCTCAATTACTTTATCCCACATTTCATCTGGATGTTCTGCCGCAGGCGTACGAAGAATTGTTCCTGCATTGTTCACCAAAATATCGATGACTGGATTTTCTCCTTTTACATTTTCGATGAACGTATAAAGCGCATTTCTATCTGAAAAATCGCACTGATAAGCCTTAAACTTTCTTCCTCTAGCAAAAACTTCTTTTTCTACTTCACTTCCAGAAAGCTCTAAAGAAGCTGAAACACCGATAATGTCTGCACCAGCTTCAGCCAAAGCCACTGCCATAGCTTTACCGATACCTCTTTTACATCCTGTTACTAAAGCTACTTTTCCGTCTAAGCGAAATTGATCTATAATTGTACTCATTGTTTTATATTTTTTAGTTTGATGATGGCTTAGTTTTTCTGACAGTCGATAAGGTATTTCATCCCTGCAGGATTGTTATCGATGGTTTCAAACACAGACTGAATATTGTCTAGCGTGTCTACTTTTGTGATCAACTGTTCAAACGGAAGTGCTCCTGTTTCAGCAATGCGAATTGCTTCTTCATAATCATCTTCTTCATAAAGTCTAGCACCTAATAGCTCAATTTCTGACCAGAAGAATTTGAATAAATCTACAGGCTTTTTCTCACCACCATGAATAGCTACCATCACGATTCGACCTCTTACATTGACCACTTCTGTCATGGCATCTACACCCGGACCAGAACCCGACACTTCAAATACACAATCGATCATTGCTTCTTGTGTAAGTTCAGAAACTAGTTCTACCAAATTTTCTTTGATTGGGTTGATAGTCGTAAAACCAAGGTTGTTCAACATTTCTAGTCTATTTTCATTGACTTCAGAAATAATCACATTGGCTCCTTTTTCTCTCAATACATAGCCGATCAGTGTTCCGATTGGGCCTCCACCAATCACCAAACAATTTTCACCTTCTTTCACTCGTCCTACTTTCACATCGTGACAAGCTACCGCCAAAGGCTCAATGAAAGCACCATGCTTTAGCGACAAAGTTTCAGGCAATTTGTGTAGTGTATAGGCAGGAACTGTCCAAGAATTTTGGAATGCACCAGCACTATCAATACCGATAAATTTCAAATTCTTTCCTACGTGAGAAAATCCTTTGTCAAATGGATGAGGCTCACCAAATTTCAATGGGCGAACAGCTACTTTGTCTCCCACTTTAACATTCTCTACACCTTCTCCAACTTCTGCTACCACTGCAGACGCTTCGTGTCCTACAGTTTGAGGTGGGCTAACTCTAGCATCCATCACACCATGATAAATATGAACATCTGTTCCGCAAACGCCACAGTATGCAACATCTAATCTCACTTCTCCTTTTTCTGGTTTGATTAACTCACCTTCGGTCACTTCAAATGTGCCTTGTTTGATATATTTTGCTGCTTTCATGATTGTTCGTATATGATTAGTTGATTCGACTTTCTAAAACTTGAGCTTGGGAATTATCTGTATTGACTTCCAAGACCACCTCATCCCCTTTTAGTCCTTCTGCCGTTACGCCTACTTGGACTTTCCCTTCTCCTCTTGTTGCCTGCACAATGAGCAAAGCCCTGCCATTTGAGGTTTCGATGGATTTTGCATAATGATCTTGAACATTATCAATTGCGCCATTATCTACCCCAAGCAAACGAAGTCCTTCTGGAACATTAAAATGGATGATCTGCTCCTCGTGTTTCACAGGATGCCCATTTTCATCTACTATTTGAGCCACCACATGGGCTACATCATATCCATCAGCATTCAATGCTGTTTTATCAATAGCTAACTGAATACTTTTGGCTGAATTTGCTGAATGAATCGATGTGGTATAAGCTTCTTCTCCTTTCTTGCCTACTACTTTTAATTCTCCTTTTGTAAATGGCACTGCCCACTTATAAATGTGATCTTCAAATTCTGAAAGCTTACGAAGTCCAAGGCTTTTATCATTTAAGAAGAGTTCAAGCTCATTACAATTTGAATAGACTTCTACGCTTATCATTTCTTGTTCTTGATAATTCCAATGCTCGTTTACATCATGCCATTCCCAAAGTGCTTTTTTCCAAGCATCTGGCTTTTTGGCCACTAATAAACCTGTTTCAGGATCAATTTTATTGATAGATTTCTCTATTTTTTGTGTAGCAAAATGGGCATGTGGTTCCTCGTTCCAAAGCGTTTTCATCATATGGTAAGAAGGCCCTGCAAATCCTGCAAAATCAATCATACCCGAACCTGTACCTTTTTTTGGCCAAGCCCCTCTGATTTCACCCATATAATGAATACCTGTCCATAAAAACGTACCCGCAATAAATGGTCTTTCCATAATGGCTTTCCATTCATGGTATTGCGCAAGATTTTCAGTACCCATGATTACTTTATTTGGGTAATTTTTATGTCCGTAATCATAGAGCACTCTTCGGTAGCTATACCCCACAATATCTATTGACTCTCCGTAAGCCGTTTCATGGCTCGCCGAAGGTAAAATACAGTTCGCAATTACGGGTCTAGTGGTATCCAGCTCTTTTGTCCACTTGACTAACTTTTTAGCCGTTTCCCCGATCGTGTATTTTTCTTTTGGAAGTGTTTCCAGTTGATTTCTAATTTTTTCTTTTGAATATGGAGGTGGAGACCAAAAGTAATTACCACTCCAATTCATATTGTTGAAAAAGCCAGTTGCCGCAGACATATAAGGATATGTCCACTCAATCTCATTTCCGATACTCCACTGGAAAATAGATGGATGATTTCGATGAGCTAAAATCGTATTTTTTAGGTCTTTTTCGGCATTCTCTTGGAAAATATAAGCGTAGCCGTCTGTCACATATTCTTGCTTCTTTTGCTTCTGATTCCAACGTTTATCTTTTGGATAATCCCATTCGTCAAAAAACTCATCCTGTACCAAAAAGCCCATTTCATCACATAAATCAAGAAATTCTTCTGAAGCAGGGTTGTGAGAAACTCGAATGGCATTACATCCACCCTCTTTCAATAAAGCTAGCCTTCTTCTCCAAACTTCCTTTGGCACAGCCGTTCCGACTAGTCCTGCATCATGGTGTAAACAAACACCTTTAATTTTCATATTTTCTCCATTCAAATAAAAACCTGTATTCGCATCAAATTTTATGCTTCGAATTCCGAATGTAGTTTCGTATTCGTCTACAACCTTATCTTCCTTATATATCAATGTTTTAGCCGTATATAAATAAGGTTTTTCAATACTCCATAAAGAAGGTTTCTTTACTGTAATCTTTTGGTTAATTTCCGTTTTTGAATTAGCCTCAACTGATGTGTCAGTGGTTGTTTGGGCGACTTCAATACCTTGTGGATTGATAATGTGTGTTTCTAATTTGAAACTTTGTGTTTGTGTGTATTTATTTGCGATTTCAGTATTAAGATTAACCTCAGCTTCTTCTGCAGATACTTTTGGCGTATTTACAAAAGTCCCCCAAACAGGAATATGTAGTTTATCGGTTACTATAAGTTCTACATTTCTATAAATACCAGCACCTGTGTACCATCTGCTATCTGCATAACGGCTATGATCAACTTTTACAGAAAGTACATTTTCTGCTCCATTCTGGTTAAGCTCAGCGTTAAGTTCATAGTAAAATGGAGAATAACCATAAGCATGTTCACCAAGTTTTTTGCCGTTTAAAAATACTTCTGAGTTATTATAAACACCGTCAAATAGTACATATGCTATTTGATTTTCTTCGAGAGATAAACTAAAATTTTTGCGATACCAGCCAATTCCACCGCCATAAATATATCCTGTAGCAGGGGCTGTATCTTCGTTCTTTAACTCATAAGAACCCTTAATCACCCAATCATGAGGTAATTGTACATCTTCCCATGCTTCATCAATAAAATCTACTTTAGTGCGTTTGTTTGTATCATCGTTTTGTTGTGTCAAATCAAATTTCCAACCGAAATTGAAATCTGTAACTCGACTTTCAATGGGCTTATTAGCATGACAGCTAACAGCCAATGTTAGTATGACTAGGTATATTAATTTTTTCATCAGAGTACGTTTATTAGTCTTGTACTGGATTCTAAGACAAAAATCCTCATCTGTATATATTCAAGCGAAAATTTAGCTTGCTATAAACGGGGGTATTTAAATTTTTCGTTTTCAAGAATTAGGGGTACAAGGATTTGCACCCCCAAATTCATAAGATCTTTTTATTCTGTTGGTCTTAATTCAAACTCAACGATTTCAAGATCATCAATATATAGTTCGGTATCACCGATAGATCTAAACCAAAGTCTGAAGGCATCTTCTTGAGCAGACTTGTAATTTGCTGTTACTTTCACCCAAGTATTTGGTGTGAATTGATCGGTATTATCTGGTGAAACAATTACTGCATTACCCCAATCATTTAGTACTAGCATTCTGAAATCAGAGAATCCTAATGTGCCATGCGGAGTAGATGAAACCACATTCAACCAGAAAGTTACTTGATAATTTACATTAGCTTGAACAGGAGTAGCCATATCATACACAAAACAAGTATGACCTTCTTCTCCAGCTGGACCTGTAAAACTATTTACATGCAAACTATAATTTCCACTTCTAACCACTTCTTGAGAGGCTTCAAAGCTTCCTGGGTTGCCCCACCAGCCACCAAATACCCAACCATCGGCTGCATTTTCAAAGCCTGCTGCAGTTGCATCAACTATATTTACTAAATCTCTTCTGATATTTTCTTCAAAAGCTGTTGCTAATACACCATCTGTGGTTTTCATGCTTCCCGGAGTATAAGTGACTGTTACAACATCTGAAGAATAAAGCTTTTCATCTCCTAAAGAAATTAAAACAACATTTCCTTCATTTGGCTTAAGACCAACAGCTGAAATTGTTGGATTAATTTCAAGATCACCGTTCACAATTTTTACGGAGAAATTAGCATCTGAAATAGAGGCAGCATCAATTTCTCTGCTGAATACAAGCGCTACTTTATCATCTATCTCCTGTACATCATCTAGTGTGACTGGCTCTGTAGAAGCCACTACTCTGATTAAGTTTTCAAGAAGTAAAGTATCAATACCTGAAGGACGCTCTCTATTACCTATAAAAGTTACAGAGTGATCTCCCATTCTTGTATATTTCACATCAGTCTCAAGAGATTCCCCAGCTAGTATTTGTTGAGTATCATATGATACTTCAGCAGGATTTCCACCTCCAAACTTATAATTCAAGTTTGCCGGCTCTCCTAAAGCAGTATAATAATAACGAACTGTTCTACTTGCAATCACCTCATTTAAGGCTCCTTCTGAAATATTCAAAAACTCACCCAGACTTCCATCAGGATTCACATATTGAGCTGTGATTCCCAAACGAATTGAATCTAGTACTGTAACATTGAAAGTTGTATCATAAGATGAACCTACTTGGGCATCTCCAACATAGGCATTGCCTTCAAATGTTTGACTCAATCCAATTTCAAACTCTCCTGATTGATCGAAACGTAGCTTTACAATTTCTGCTGATGAAGATGTTCCATTTTCTCCTTCGACAATAGATACTCCTGCCTCAGGTAAAGTCCAAGTTCTTGACTTGATACCAGTTGAGATATCTCCAAAAGTAATTTCTCCACCTACTTGTACTTTGTTTTCATAGTCCATTTCTGAACTAAAAACTAAGTGATGGCTTGGTTGGTCTGCTGGAGCTTCCCACTCATTTGAACAAGCAAATAAGCTGAAAGAAATCAGTAACAAACCTATATGTTTTAGATTTTTTTTCATCGTTCAAAAAGTTTATTATTTGCCCAAATTAGTATTGATCTGACGCTCACTGGTAGGTATTGGAAAATAGTCATGCGCCTCGCTATTATACGCCCCTGCTGAAACAGCATAGTCAGGACGAATTCTTTCATTGATAAACAAAGGTGCTATACCACTCCCATCTGTATTCAAATTGGCTGATCTCCAATCTTCATCCGCCTTATGTGAATCAAAAGTTTCTTTCACAATTCCCCATCTTACCAAATCTTTCCAACGGTGTCCTTCAAAACAAAGCTCAATTGGACGTTCTACCATTCTTAAGTGCGTCATTACAGTCTCTTCAGATGGAGAAACCATTTGATGTGAACCATGTACTTGTACACTTTTATGAAGTACAGGGAAAGTACCTCCGTTGTTATCCATATATGATTGGAGTGTAATTACACCAGCTCTTGCTCTTACCATATCAATGTACTGAATCGCTGTGGCAACATCTGAATTAGCTTCCAAAACTGCTTCAGCATACATCAAGTAGACATCTGCAAGTCTGATATGTCTAAAGTTGATTCCTGATCTTTCCAATGGACTTTCAGTATCCCAATGATACCAGTTCGAATGTTTTTTCACATAGGCTGACTGTCCGTAAGCCCATCCACCTTTTGAACCTGTAGGTAGGTTGTAATACAATCCATCTGAATCAATTGGAGCAATAGAGCTATAAAAACGTTGTGAGTGCGTGTATCCAGAATTAATAGGGTTATCCGTATCCATTTCGTCATAAACCATTAATTCATGAAGATAATAAGAAGAAATTACAGTATTGTATGCCCCAAAACTCAACTGCCCCGTTTGCATTGCCAAAGCTGAAGCCTCACCACTCGTTTCGTTTTCGTTATCATCAATTGTAGGTCCCTTAGCACCAGGCTTAAGTACATCAGAATATGCTACCTCAAAAATTGACTCCGAATTAAACTCGTTTTCGTCAGTAAAATTATCTAAGGTATTTGGTACCAAACTATAAACTTGACTATCGATAACCTCTTTAAACTGCGTCGCAGCCATTGTCCATTCTTCTCCGAATAGATAAACCTTTCCTAAAAGAGAAGTAGCTGCTCCCCAAGTTGCTCTACCTAAATCGTTTTCTGAATCCCAAACTTGAGGAAGATGTTGTTTTGCAAATTCCAAATCTGGAATGATCACAGACTGAGTAACTTCTTCTTTTGTTGCAAATGGTTTATTGAAGTCTTCAGGACTTTTTGCAACTGCAGTATGTACAACTGCTCCACCATAAGAATGAACAAGTTGGAAATAAAAGAACGCTCTTAAAAAACGCGCTTGAGCTTCTACTTCTAAAGCGAAACTATCGTCTAAAGTAGCTTCTGTAGTTTCTAGGTTTTCAATAACTTGGTTCGCTCTGAAAACCCCTACATATAATTCATTCCATTTGTTTTGAACATGGCGTGTCGCATCAGTAAAACCTAATTGAGTAAACTCATACTGACCCGAATACCAATATTCTGTTCCTGCTAAATCACTTTGTACAATTTCATGACTAAGGTCAGCGCCACTTATCCCTGCAAATTGTAAGGCTCCATAGGCGGTAGTCAAACCTTTACTAAAATCTGTTTCGCTTTTCCAGAAAGTATCACTAGTGATTTGATTCGGATTGACCTGTGATAAAAAATCGTCTTCGTTACAGCTCGTTATAAAAACCAACGAACTGAGTAGTATCATATATAATTTTATGCTTTTCATTTCTTCATTGGATTAATAACGACTAAAACTTAAACTGTAATCCCATCAAGAATCGACGAGTTGTAGGATAATTACCAGCATCTACACCTCTTGTGTAAAGTCCATCACCCCCAACTTCAGGATCGTAACCTTCGTATTCTGTGAAAGTAAATGGATTTTGTGCGGTCAGATACAGTCGCATTTTATTGACTTTGCCTTTGAAAATACTGTGTGCAAAGTCATAACCAAGTGTTAGATTTCGGATTCTTAGGTAAGTCCCATCTTCCAAGAAGAAATCTGAACGTGCTCTTGTATTTGCATGCTCTTGAGATTGTCTCACAACAGGAATGTCAGAATCTGGATTTTGAGGTGTCCACATATAATACTGATCTTTGTGACGACCTACACCATAAGCATAAAGCTTCGAACCATTGTAGATCATTGCTCCTTGAGAGTAGTAACTCTGTACAAAGAAGTCAAAACCTTTATACATTAGATTGAAAGAAAGACCAATATCGAAATCTGATTGCCCTGAACCTTTATAAACTCTATCAAGATCATCAATAACATTATCCCCATTTTGGTCTTTGTACATCATATCACCAAGTTGAGCATTAGCATCAATTTCTCTGTAAGCTGTAAGCTGCTCTTCTGTCTTGATTACACCTTGATTTTCTACTAAGAAGAAAGCTCCAGCCTCATAACCTTCTATCAGATAAGTTGTATAATCTGTTCTATCTCCCCTAGTTACTACAGGACGTCCTCCACTAAGTGCAAAACCTTCTATTCCATTCAAGTTCGTCACCATATTTCGGTTACGAGTGAACGTACCATTTACATTCCACTTCAAACCATTCTCACTAATGTGTTTATACATCAAAGAAAGTTCAAGTCCTTTATTCACCATATTACCTGCATTCACAACTACATTGTTATACAACCATGCAGCTCTAGTTGGCCATGTACCCGTAGATGGTGAGAGTCTCTGATTAAGAAGCATATCTTTCTTATCATTTTCATATACGTCTGCTGAGAGCTGTAATCGATCATCAAATAAAGACATATCAAGACCAAGATTTCTTGAAACTGTAGTTTCCCATCTGATATCATTGTTTGCATACTGACGTTGAATAGCTCCAATCTCAAGGTTCTCGTTTCCTTCAGGACCAAATGGATAATCTATACCATTTTCAATTGTTGGAGAAAACATGTATGGCGCAATAGACTGATTACCAACTTCACCATAACTAGCTCTTAGTTTTAGATTTGAAATAAAGTCTAGTGCATCACTATTCTTGAAGAATTGCTCTTCACTGACATTCCAACCTGCAGACGCTCCAAAGAAAGTACCGTATCTGTTGTCTTCTGAAAAATTAGAAGAACCATCTCTTCTCACACTTGCTGAAAGAAGGTATCTTTCATCGTAGTTGTATTGTGCTCTTAGCATCTTACCTGTTAAGGTCTGTACCGTCTCTTTACCAGTTGGCTTAATTCCTGTTACTCCAGCTCCAACTACATCTGTATCGTTGCTAAGCAAACCAACTACTCCAAGATTTATATCTCTGTAGTTATACTTTTCCATAGAGTAAACCCCTGTCACTCCTAAACTATGCTTCCCAAATTTCTTGTTGTAGTTTAGAATGCTTTCCCAAGTATCTCTCTTTGAAAAAATGAATTCTTCCATTAAGCTTGCATCCACATTTGAAGCGGCAGGTTCTAAGCCAGAACGTCCATACACTAAGAATTGTGGTTGGAAAAATTTACGGCTATATGACCAAGTATTTCGACCTAAGTTTGTTTGAACTTTCAAGCCTTTTAAAATCTCATATTCAAGATTAAGTGCAATGTTACTTGCTTGAGATTCTCTATTGTCTTCGTTCAATAACTGTCTAGCTAACCAACCATATTGGATCGCATTTCTTGTAGGAATATATACACCATTATCTCCAACAGGGTCTAGATTTGATAATCCTCTTTGCCATGGTGCTTGCACGATAGCGTATTCATAAATACCCCAAGGCTCTTGTTCGGTATTTTCATTGGTCAGACCAATAGAAGCAAAAGCTCTAAAACGATCTCTTTTATATTCACCATTTATACGTGTTGATAAACGGTTGAATCCTGAATTCACTAGAATACCTTCCTGATCGAAATAGTTTACCGAAGTATGGAAGGTTAGATTCTCTTGCCCACCAGAAACCGATAGATTATAACTTTGAATTGCAGCATTGTTATTTTGAATATCTCCTACAAAATCAGAATTAAAATCTAATGCATCTGGATTGAACACAAAGATCAGCGGTTCTTGACCAATTGCTGAAAGCATTTGATTTTCCACATACATCTGCTCTTTTGTATTCATCAGAGGTGTTCCTGAAGTAATATTTTGAACTCCAGCATAGGAAGTAAGCTCAACATTAAGATTACCTGTTTTACCTCTTTTTGTAGAAATCAAGATTACACCACCAGCAGCTCTAGTTCCGTAAATAGAAGCAGCAGCCCCATCTTTCAGAACTTCAATACTTTCAATTTGCTCAGGCGCAATATTTGGATTGCTCTGAAATGGAATTCCATCGACAATATAAAGTGGCCCACCTGCATTTGTAGCAGAAAGAATACCTCTGATTTGAACATTGGTGGCTGCACCAGGCCTACCACTACTGGCTTGAACGTTTACTCCTGCTATCTGACCTTGAAGTGATTCTCCAAGATCTGAAGTAGGAGTTTTCAGAATGGTTTCAGCTTTTACAGACTGAACCGCCCCTGTGATTTCTTTTTTCCTCTGTGTTCCATATCCGATTACAAGTACTTCCTCAAGCGCTTTTACATCCTCTTCAAGTTCAACGTTAATTGTCGTTCTACCTTGAACAAGAATCTCTTGAGTCACATGTCCCATAAAAGAGAAGACAAGTGTAGCTGAGGGGGATACCTCAATCTTATAGTTACCATCTAAGTCTGTAATTGTACCAGAGCCATCTCCTTTTACAAGGATATTCACTCCAGGAAGACTCGAATTGTATGGGTCAACTACTTGACCTTTCACTACGATGGTCTGAGCATTAGCAAGATTGGTTAGTAGTACCAATGCTCCGATCATCAGCGAGTGCTTAAAAAGTGTTAAGTACTGCTTCATAAAAAAGTTTTTAAATGTGTTGTAAATATCCTATCGATCATCGGACATCTTCTTCTATCTTCCTCAAACTTCAATGGTCGATATCGTGTTAGTTATGGGTGTAGACATTCGCTAAATCCTGAAACGAATATGGTAACATTCAGAATATTTTTTGCATTATTGCACTAGATCAAAACTGTACATTATACATTTATTTATTAAAAAAAACTAGACAAGCTAATAGACTAACTTTATAACCAATTGATAATTAGAACTATAAAATTATTTATGTTGACTTTTTTTGAACACAGAACTAGACATCATTATGTTCTTTTTTTACATTTAATTTTTAGCTCGTTCAGTCTTTCTGCACAAGATTTTTCTACATTTCCAGAAAATAGTTCGGAAGATTTTATAACTGTTGCTACTAATTTAAGATTTCAATACCCCGACAGCGCACTAAATATTCTCAAAAATGGATACACAAAAAGTATCGAAACAAGAGATACCCTTACAGCTATTCAGAGCTTAATAAGTCTGTCTGATCAGTATACTCATAATGCTGATTTTGGAGCTGCTTACGATGGCTATTGGGAAGCACTCTTATTTCTAGACCAAGTAAAAAGTTTAAAATTGGAAGCATCAACCTATTTTGGGCTTGCTTGGCTGTACCACCTGTACGAAAGAAGCGAAGAGGCTAAAAAATATTTTGATAAATCTTTAGAGATAAATAAAAACCTATTTGCTGAGGGAGAAATTGATCGACAGACACTCCTAAATAATTATTATGCGCTAGCCATCTATAATCGAAAACTTGAAAATACTGAACAAGCAAGAGTGTATTTGGATAGCTGTAGACTCATTCGTTTTAAAGATTTGGGGGATGTTCAAACAAGTTCTGCATTTATTGAAGCTGAATTGGGCTATAATTTCTTTGTAGAAAACCAATCCACTAAAGCCTTAGACATTCTTTTGCCTTTAGATAAATATTTTAGCAGTGACCAAAAGAGCTATTTAGTGATTTATCATTCTGCACTTGCAGACATCTATTTAGATAATAGAGACCTTGAAAATGCAGAGAAATTTTACAGAAGTGCTATTGATAACGGACTCAAATACAAAAGTCACCAAGATGTCCTTCCTGAGCTTTATGAAAAGCTTTCAGAGCTTTTATTAGAAAAGAAAAACTATCAAGAAGCTTATGCGAGTCTCAAAGAAGCAAAGGCATTAAGTGAAATTCAGTACGGAACTAGAAGTGCAAAAAACAGGCAATTTATTGAGATAAAAGATTCTTTTAGGCAAGAAAAAGACGCCCAACGAAAGGTTATTCAAGAACAGAAATTAAAAGAGTTAGAGCAAGAAGATAAAATCTGGTATTTAAAAACACTGATTTCCTATAGTGCTATTGTTCTTCTGCTTGGTATCATTCTTTTTGTCTACCGTCATTTCAGAAACAAGATAAAAACGGAAAAGAAGTTAATGCTTGAGCGCCGTAAACTTGAACAAGAAAAAGCTAAAGAAATCTTAGAAATTAAGAATAAAGAGCTGACTGCTTCTACTTTACAAATTATTGAACGAGATGAAATGCTTGTTGAATTAAAAAGTAAGCTGAAAGAACATGGAAAAGATACAAATAGCAGCAAGCTTCAGAAACTAGCAAAAAGTATTGATATTAATCGATCAAATAATTGGAAAGAATTTGAAGCTCGTTTTGTAGAAGTAAATGGAGATTTCTATAAAACTCTTAATGAGAATTTCCCAAACCTTACTCAAGGAGATCAGAAAATATGTGCATTGATTAAACTCTCTTTTGATAGTAAAGAGATGTCTAAACTATTAGGAATCTCTACTGAAAGTGTTCATACAACAAGGTATAGACTCCGAAAAAAATTGGGCTTAAATAGAAAGGATAATCTTGAAGAATTTATAGCAAACTTAAATTAGAATATACTCACCGTAACAATAACTTTTGGAGACTTCTATCGTCAGTTCTTTTTCATAACACTTTGCAGAATCATTTCTCCAATGAATGAAATGAGCATCTTATTGATCTAGCTTCTTGGAAGTCTCCAAAGATTTAACTGTTTTTTCAAGCCATGCAAATGCTTCTGTCATGTTCTTTTGCTCTTGCAATCGAATAGATGAAACACTAATTGAAGTAAACCAATCTGACTTATAACTTACTTCTTCCTTCAAGGCATTATACTTTTTCGATTTCGATTTATATAGTTTATTCACTGCAAATGCAGAGCAAGTAAAACCAATAAGTGCGGCGATAGTAATTAATAATTTCTTCATGAATTAAATGAGGTTTGACACTGAATCACAAAAACTAATAAAATAGTATTTCAATTACTGCTAGTCACCAACACTATGCCAAAAGAATATAACAACCTGGCCTACTATAAGATACAACTCTAAAATTGAGCTTACTTATTTTCCCGATTCCTCAAAAAAGATACAGAGTGTTCAAGAATGAACATTCTAGAATTCAAACCTAATATTTCGAGCTAAGACTTTAAAAAAGAGCTTTAATGACTTTAAGGCTCTTTTTATAATTTTAATATTTTTTCATTTAATGAATTTATATTTGGTTAAAATTAAAAATGCTTCTTTAAAAAAATAGCAATTCACCATTTTCATTAGGTTATGTTTGGCATTGAAGCTTGTGTGTACATTATTTTGAATGCTCTTTTGTGAAACATCTTTTAATTAACACGCACAAACAAACTTAGACTGTATGAAAATTGTCAGATTTTTAATACTGATACTGAGCCTTACCTCATTAAACTTGTACGCCCAAGATATTGAAAGTGACTCCACTGAAGTTAAAAAAGGAGCAATTGAAGAATTGAAATATATTAAGCAACCTGGGTTTGCAAATGCATCTTCAAAAATCTTCTCTTCTGATCGAAGATATTCCATAAGCGGATTTGGAGAAATCAATTATGTAAACTATCACGGAGGACCTAAAAATACATCTTCTGGAGAATTAGAATTGTATTATACAAACCTCTACCGTTTTGGTACTTACTTTGGATATCGTTTTACAGACAAATTCATTTTAATGTCAGAACTTCAGATGGAGTTTATGCATGATGGATTTAACAAAGGAGAATTTGATTACGGCCTAGAATTTTCTTTTGACTATTTATTTAATCCATATTTCAATGTAAGGGTAGGTAATTACCCACTTGGTTTAGGTTTTGTCAATGTAAATGAAGAACCAATTGCTTTTTATACTGTAAATCGACCTGAAGTAGAACGTGTATTAATTCCTACTCAATGGTTAGAGCTAGGGGTTAACTTTTACGGTAACATCATTGAAGACTTAGAATACCATGCCGGTGTAACTAAAGGTATGGATGCCATGGCTTTCCGTACAGGTACTTGGGTAAGAGACGGTAGAACTAATCCTTTTCATGATGACATTGGTGGTTGGGCTGTGAATGGTAAATTACAGTATGGTCATGAAGATCACGTACTTCTTGCATTAGCAGGTTATTATGGTGATGCTTCTATGAATAATACACTCTCTTTTGAAGGTAAACAAGGGCAAAAATTAGAGTCTAACTTAGGAATGTTTACTGCAGTTGGTGCATATACACAGGGTCCTTGGTCATTCTTCGGTATGTTCATGAAAGGATGGTTATCGGGTACTGAAGATCTTTATAAAGAAAATATCCAACGTGATGGTTCAGATATAAATCAGTCTAGCTATGTATTGGGTGCCGAAACGATGGGTTATTATGGAGAAGTCAGATACGATCTTTTTGACCTATTCAAAATGAATACAGAAAAGAAACTTCCACTTTTTGTGAGATATGAAGTGGTAAACACTCACCAAAAAGTAGACGATTACTTTGTGAAAAATGATATTGATTTTGTAGGAAATAACCTTGAAGTAATCTCTGTTGGTTTAAACTTTAGACCAAAGAAAAACTGGACATTCAAAGCTGATTATCAGTTCAGAAACAATAGATATGAAAGTGCTGGTGAAACACCCAATCAATTTGAAATGGGGGTAGGGTTTATCTATTAATAAAAACTTTTTATACTCATAACTTAATATTGAAAACGAAAAAGAATCCACCTCACAACTTGTTTCTGTTGTAGGTGGTTTTCTTCTTTCAGCATATAATACACTAATTTTCTGTTGATTGGTGTTCAATTTCGTTCAAGACTGTATCTAATTCGAATACCATTAGATGGTTAAAGCAAATCAAAAATAGACACAATCACCTGATAAAAAGCAACTTATAATTTCATGGCATAGCTTTGGCATTTTCTATAACGTACTACTTCAGTACAATTGTTTATGATTCAGTGTCCAAATTTTTACTTACAACTTTACTACTGCCATGAAAAAAGTTATTGCTACTCTTATTGCTTTATTAACTGTTAGTTTATCTGTTTTTGCTGAGAATAATTTCTCAGTAAAAGATATTATTGAAGAAGAAAATCGTTACGAACGATTGAAAGCAAAAGTCGCTTCCGCTGAAAAGTCTGATTGGAATACGCCGTTCAAAGCTGCAAAAATATACATCCTAAAGAAAAAGAAAATGTCTGAAGCCTATAGTTGGTTAGAACAATCTCTTCAAGCAAAAGTAACTCCTCAAAACCTTGAGCTTAAAGGTGATTATTTAATTCTACATGGGTTGGAAAGAGAAGCATTTGAAAATTACAAAGCTGCAATTGATTTGCTGATTTCTCAAGGCTCAGAAGACTTTGGTCAGATACAAAGAAAAATTCAAATTCTAGCTAATACAACTCCATAAAAACTTCAAGCCTCTCAAAACAGCCTGATTTCAAATTGATGAAATTAGGCTGTTTTGCATTTATAAGATAGATTTATGAAATATGGCTACTAATTTTTTTCACTACCAAAGCGAACAAGGCAATGCCATAAATATTTCAACATCTGTAATTCCTCATGACTTTTTCCCATTTTGTGGGCTACCTGTCCTATCAAATAAGCATTCATTACGCCATCTTTTGCATACTTAGCAGCATAATTTGGCACTTCTGCACCTCTAAAATTATTCGGAAAATCCTCGACTTTTAATTCTAATCCAGCATTCCAGTTTAATTGTATTTTATATCTGTCACACAAATCTTCTAATTCTTGACCAATCTCTGTTTTGAAAAATGATTGATCTACCACAAGACCTATTACATCTTTCGAAAGTGAAATATCACCATGAACTTGTGTCTCAATATAGAAATCTAGATTCTTTGAATTTTTCTTGTACTTATCAAAATTTGATGAATAAGGTATATTTTCATTTACTTGATTCATAAAATTCAATACATCAGTATTGATATCTCCTAGAGCAGTACCTCTAGTAAAAAGCTCATAAAAAAGTGCAGCTGTAATTAATTCAAAGTTTTCAATTGTACCAATCTCTTTAGGAGCTAAATAAGTATCTCCATACGAGAATGTAGTTCGATTCTTGACTTCGGGTTTCAAAATAAAATAACACGAACCAAACCTCGGAGAGGCACCATCCTTTGTTAAAGTCAAATTCAAAGCACCATATTTAGGGCGTTCTTTGGGAGGCGTGTTTTTGTATGCATCAGAGAATATATTTTCTTCCCATTCCTCACGAAAACCTCCATCAAATGCGGTTACACTTCCTGATGAAATTTTAGTTTCATATTGGTTTTTGTAGATACCTGTTTGATTCAAACTCTTTGCGACAGATAAATTCTCAGTGATTAATCTATCGGGATGGAAATGAAGATTAATACAAGAATTCTTAAAAATGTTAGAACAAAACTCAGAATAAACTTCCTTATCAATATTAGATTGATACAAAATCATATCTATTTGATCTTGATATTTCTGCTTATTTACAAAGGCAAATCTTGAAACGTTCTCTATTGCTTTCTGTTGTGAAACTGTTAACATACTAATCTTTTAATCATTCATAGCTTCCTACATCCCAACATACGATTAAATACTTGAATGCTAATTTATGATACCTATTTTATCATTTTTTATCTGTTCATTTCAGTAACATTCACAAAGCATAAAAATAACCTCTTGGTTACGGCACCTCATCTATGCCAAAATTAAAGTGTGAGAGTTTGTAGCAAAAAAAAGAAATTATTGGGCTATTTCAGTTACAATTAATCATCGAAAGATTGCTGAAATGTACAGAAAGATGAAGTATTGGAACGATATGACTTATTAAGTTTTTATCATTCGATTAACTTTGAATTACACTATTTTTAGTTTGTCAAAATATAAGCATACAAAATGAGGCATCTATTTTTTCCAATTCTTCTAGCAGTAATTAGTGCCTGCACTACCTCTAATAAGATATCAGCTAACGAAAATAAACAACCTAATATTATCTTGATCTACACTGACGATCAAGGTTACCAAGATTTGGGTTGTTATGGTTCTCCACTTATCAAAACTCCTCAGCTTGATCAAATTGCAGAAGAAGGAATTAAGCTAACAAATTTTTATGTAGCCTCATCTGTATGTAGTGCTTCCAGAGCAGCCTTACTGACAGGCCGAAGAGCTAGTAGAAATGGTGTCGGAGGGGTATTTTTTCCCGATGCCAAAGGGATGAATCCATCTGAAATAACTATAGCTGAAGTATTAAAATCATCAGGTTATGCTACAGCTTCATTCGGTAAATGGCACTTAGGAGATTTTGATGAAACACTTCCTACAGGCCAAGGATTTGATGAATATTTTGGTGTTCCTTATAGTAATGATATGTACATAGGCGCCAAGCAAAAGTTTTCTGATACCGTCAAGTTTTATGATGGATATACGCTAGAGAAAGCTCAAAGTGATCAGAAGTATGTTAAATCTCACAGCCGAGAAGAAATCAAAAAGCAAGGAATAAAAGAACTTGTGCCTTTGATGGAAGGAAATCAAATCGTGGAATACCCTGCCCAACAAAGCTCACTTACTAAACGCTATTTTGATAGAACTCTTCAGTTTATCGAGAAGAATAAAAAAGACAGTCCTTTTTTTGTATACCTCACGCCAGCTATGCCTCATGTTCCTCTTTTCGCTTCTGAGCAATTTAGTGGAAAAAGTGAAAGAGGACTTTATGGTGATGTTATAGAAGAGATTGATTGGAATATTGGAAGATTGAGAAAGTATTTAAAAGAAAATAAACTAGAGGAAAATACAATCATAATCTATACATCAGATAATGGTCCTTGGTTAGGTTATGGCGATCATGCAGGTTCCGCTTTACCTTTAAGAGATGGAAAATTCACCAATTTTGAAGGTGGAATTAGAGTACCCGCCTTAGTGTATTGGAAAGGAAAAATAGATGGAGGTATTGAGCTTAATGAGATTGTGAGTAATATGGATATTTTTCCAACTTTAGCTCAGTTTACAAAAGCTAACTTACCCAACAGAGCCTTAGATGGTTTGGATATATCTCAATTTTTGATGGGAAAAGATGACCACATTGACAGAGAAATTTATTTCTATAACATAGGAAAAGAGCTTGCAGGACTTCGAAAAGGAAATTGGAAATACCTTAGAGAAAAGGCTTCGTCAAGAAGAAAAAATAATGCTAACAATAAACAAGCATGGCTTTTTAATCTGGCTGAAGATATAGGTGAATCTAGAAACTTGGCTGATAAATACCCTGAAAAAATTGAAGAATTCGAGCGTATTTTAGTTGAAAAAGAGAATGAAATAAAAACTCAATAATCCAAACTGACAAACATACTAATTGGGCTATCATACTAACTATGATAGTCCATTTATTTTAAAAATAAGTAAATCATTTACGCTCCAATCAATCTACTATTTTCAGTACTTTTACCAAACTTCTAGCTGATAGTATAAATACCAAACCCTAATGTAAATGTGTCAATTTTCGGATTATATGCCACTTATTTATATAGTGTATTTCAGTCTCAATATTTCAAAACCCGCCAACCAACTTATTCATCAACCCATGAATGGGTGAAGGAAATAATCTCGTTTTACTATTGTAAAACTTAGTTTACACCGTTTTGAATTACTGAAAATTGATACACTGTTTTAGAATAAAATCGGTCATCAGAATTAAGTATTGTGGAAGGAAAATGGCTTTGATTTGGAGAGTCAGGAAAATGTCCAGTCTCTAAACACAAACCACTTCGAAAATCAAAAAGCCGGTCTTGATCACCCATATTTCCTTTAAGAAAATTTCCAGAATAAAACTGTAAGCTGGGTTCCGTAGTCAGAATATCCATTTTTCTTCCTGACATAGTTTCTATGAGGGTTCCTATTTTTGAGAAAGTACCTTGGTCAACATCATTTTTAACCCAACAATGATCATAACCCCTCGCCAATTTTAATTGCTGATGATCAAGATTGATTTCTGCACCAATCTCTTTTATCTCTCGGAAATCGAAAGGAGTGTCATTCACTTCATTTATTTCACCTAATGGAACTAGGGTACGATCTACAGGTAAATATCGATCACAATTTAATTCTAAAAAATGCTTTGTGATACTCAAATGATTGGATGAGTTTAGGTTGAAATATGAATGATTTGTTAGATTTAGATGAGTACGCTGATCTGTCGAGGCAAAATATTCTATTTCCACTTGATTGTCATCTGTAAGTTTAAAATGAACTGCCACATCCACATTTCCAGGATAGCCTTCCTCCAAGTGTCCACTTTTGTATTTAAATTCGACCTTATTATTTTGTTCATCTAAAGCCCAATCCCAAACTGATTTATCAAACCCTTTCTTACCTCCATGCGTATGGTTAAGACCTGCATTTTTTGTTAGCGCATAACGCTGTTTATCAAGGACAAAGTTAGCATCCTTTATCCGATTGGCATATCGGCCAATTGTAGCTCCTAAATACAGATTTTCATTTAAATAAGTGGTATCCCTATATTTCGTAACATCAGTAAATCCTAATACGACATTATCAAAATTTCCTTTCTTATCTGGCATCCACAACTCGGTAATCGTAGCCCCATAATTGGTAAGAATAAGCTTTGCACCAGACTTATTTTGTAAAGTAAACCTATAAACGTTTTTACCATCAAGTTCCATTACAAACTCTTTCACAGAATTGTAGCTACTCAAGCAAGAAGAAAATAATAATAGAAAAATAGTGAAAAGGATTTTGGTCTGATTCATAGGTAGCTTCGTTTATGTTCATTAAGTACTCTCTTTCTTAAAAATGGTTGAATAATACTGTTTAGGGTGGTTCACATGTTCAAAACAATAATCTTGATATCCAACACCTTGCAGTTTATTATAGTTAAACACCACACCTAGTTATAATATAAAAAAAGACTGCCTCATTATTTATGAGACAGTCTAAAAGTCAAAATGTGACTATGACTAAACAATTCACTTTTTATTTATTTGCTAGATCTTTAGAAACCTCTGAGAATCTAAATAGACGAGCCCCATGAGCAGGTATTGTCACCTCCAATGTACCTTCTACTTGCCCAACAGACTCACCTGTCCAGATATCAGTGACATTATAAAGCTCACGCATGTATTCATATTCTGCATCAAAGTTAACCTTAGATGTTTTATCCTTCAAGTTGAATAAAGCAACAAAACGGTCTTCTGATTTTTCATCTTTAGCAATCCAACAGGCTGCATTTTCTTTTCGATAAACCTGTCTATTATCGGTTGAATGTTGATTGATATAATACACATCTTTGTTTTTCAACATGTCAATTACCCATTGCTCTGTTGTCATCAGATCACCTCCCATCATTAAAGGCGAACGTACAATACTCCAAAGCGTCAATAGTGTGTAATGCTCCGGCTTAGTAAACTGAGACATTCTATCTGGTCCGTGAGGTCTTCCATTCATCGATAGATGTCCAATTGGAAGCATATCACCATCAGGCCAATGGTGAGGTTGAATGTGAGATGACCATTCTTCTAATAGTTCAAAGTTATGCTCTAATGAAGACCATTTGTCCCAGAAATCGGCAGAAATACGCCACATGTTAGCATTCTCAGCCAAATGATTTGCTCTTGAAAGAGGTGCTTCTCCACAGGATAAACTCAATACCATAGGACGACCAGAATTATCAATTGCTTTACGCATCATTTCGATCTCTCCTTTATGGTAAGGAGGAACCATCATATCATCTGCCTTGATAAAGTCTACTCCCCATTCTGCATATAGCTCAAAGATTGAATTATAATATTCTTGAGCACCTGGTTTTGTTGGGTCTACACCAAACATATTATTTTGCCAAGGGCACGTATCCCATGGTTCTCCGATGTCTTTTGCAGTGTATTTTGTTCCTTTGATTGGAAGTTCATTATAATAAGCTTCTCTTGGAATTCCACGCATGATATGAATACCAAATTTCATCCCTTTACTATGAACGTACTCTGCCAATTTCTTAAAGCCAACTCCATTCTTTGCAGAAGGGAATCTTTCTTCTGAAGGCAAAAGACGCCCATACTCATCCATCACAAGCTTATCGATTGGCACACCATCTTTATCTAAACGAACATCAGGGTGACCAAAACGACGTTTAGGATTATTCCAATTTCCTGGCTCATGATTAAACCATACGTAATCAATTACAGCATATTCCCAACCTGCATCTAGCAGATTTTCAGCCATAAAATCTACCGTTTCAAGGTATTCTTTTTCATTGATACGACAATCGTAAGCATCAAAACTATTCCAACCCATTGGAGGAGTAGCAGCTACTTCTTTGATTAAACTATTTTTCTCATTAGACACTGACTGTACATCTGCAAGGGCAGTTTTCTCACCGTTATTTTTGGGTGTACAGCTCCATAGTGACATTCCTAGCATGAGGAATACACTGCTTGCTTTTAATAATTTCATTTTATGATTTTTTGAACATCGGGAGCGTAGTAGGTAGAACGCCCCACGATGTTTTCCCTCAAAAATATTTTAATGGATCAAGGCTGATCTCCTAAAATGCTACTTCTACATTCTCTTCATCTGAGAATAGCGATGTTACTGAAAAAGGAACATGAGCCTCTTGGAATAACTTCTCAAACATTTCCACTTTTTCTGGATACAGAGCAGCTACATCATTCTTTTCTGATAAGTCTTCATTCAAGTTATATAACTCAAATTTTACAGGCTTTTTACTATCTCTTACATTGAGTTTAACAGCTTTCCAATTATCCTTAAGAATAGCCTGCTTCCCTCCTTGTTCATAGAATTCCCAATACAAGTAATTATGCTTTTTCTGAGATTCTGAGTTTCCTAAAAGCGTTGGTAAGAATGAAATACCATCTACATCGCTTGGCACATCTTGTGATGTGATCTCACAAACTGTAGGCAATACATCCAAGAAACCAGAAGTTAAAGACGTACTTGTTCCTGCTTGAACTTTGTTTGGCCAATGTGCTATCATAGGAATTCTGACCCCTCCTTCATACATATCTCTTTTTTGACCTCTTAGTTCACCGTTGGAATCAAAGAAACCAACTCTGTGTCCACCTTCGCCATGAGGTCCATTATCACTCGCAAAAATGACAAGGGTATTATCAGCAATGCCTTCCTTTTTTAAGTGTGACATAACTGAACCTATAGTATTATCTATATATCGTACATTCTGAGCAAATCCTTTTTCTGGATCTGGCCAATCTTTATCTGCATATTCTCCCCAGCTTTCAACTTCCATTCCATCAGGAAACTTCTCATTATTTGCATGAGGAGCAGTTAGTGCCAAATATAAAAAGAATGGATTTTTCTTATTATCTGAAATAAATTTGAGCGCATCTGCTTCAAACAATTTATGTGAATGTTTGACTGCTACACCTGCAACTCCACAACCTTCAGGTTTATGTGCCCATGGATTTTTCCCATCAACTAATTGTAATTTGTTTTCAGGGATAGCTTCCTTTTCACCATTTCTGTATAAAAACTCGGGAAAAGCATTATGTGCATGCCACATATTTATATATCCATAGAAATAATCAAAACCTTTACGTTTTGGATCATCTACTGGTGGCGGATGACCAACTCCCCATTTCCCTATATTTCCAGTAACATACCCTGCCTTTTGGAATACCTTTGCCACAGTTAACTCATCATCACCTAAAAGTTGAACTTGGTCTGGATGATTTCCTCTAACAGAATTATGTCCGTTGTGTTTCCCTGTCAGAAGTGTAGCTCTTGAAGGTCCACACACAGAGTTTCCAGCATAATGATTAGTAAACTTCATTCCTTCACTTGCAAGCTTTGAAATATTTGGTGTAGTCAAAGTTTGCTGCGATGGTGTGAAGGTAGTTAAATCTCCAAAACCTAAATCATCAACTAATATATATATAACATTAGGTTTATCGACTGTAACACTTTCCTTTTCGGAAGTCTTCTGACAACCTAGGATACTAGAGCCAGCTAAAAGCAATAGCGTCCATTGTGTCATCGTTCGTTTAATTATTGAAAAATTCATATCCATTCAATTGATATTCCAAAAGATTAACTCATTGATCAATTTGTGATATACAAGGAGTCTCTTGTATTTGATTTTGAATTTAGGATTAAGTCTTAGAAGTTAAAATATCATCTTTGGCTTTTAACCTTTGAGACAAATTTTAAGGACAAATGTGAAATATACACTGAAGAATTGCTACTACGTAAAACACATATAAACAACTGTATTTATGATATTTACACAAAATTCACCATGAGTTTTTAGAACTTTATAATTTGTTTGATTGAAGCATTCATCGTGGACTCTGATTTTAAATGGAATTTTTGTTCATTTTGTGTAAAAAAAGTGTCCTTTTGAGAATAAGGCATATCAAATGTCTATTTATCCTCATTTTTTGTACAGTTAAATCATACACTTTAATCAATGAAAGTAATATTGATGCAGGTTCACTATAAACTATCATTTTAAAACATAGACTAGCAAAATGAATAAAAAATATAAGCATCAATTTTTGATAATTCTTTTAGTATTAAGTGGAATGATTCCCTTCCAAGCACTCGCTGAAGAAAATCCTAAACCAAAGAATGTGCTTCTAATCATTGCTGACGATTTCAATCATTGGTTAAAAGAGTTGGGTTATTATCCACAATCATACACACCGAACCTGGATAAACTAGCCAGAAAAGGAGTACTATTCTCAGATGCTCATGCTTCTTCACCTGTTTGTAATCCTTCACGTAATGCACTAATGTCAGGATTAAGGCCTGCAACAACAGGAATTGTCAGTAATGCAACAGGGTATATTCGAGAAAAAAAGAATTTAGAAAATACGGTAACGCTTAATCAATACTTTACACAAAATGGATATTACAGCTATGCCGTAGGAAAAATTTATCACCCAGGTGCTATGGGTATTAGCAAAACAGATCCTGAAAATTGGTCAGAATTAAATACGAATCAATCGGGTAGCCATGGTGGTAAATTTTACAAATGGCGATCATTAGGAAGTAAGGCATTTTCTTGGAGTGCTGGAGATTTTCCTCTTGAGGAGTCAAGTGATACACAAAATGCCCAAAGTGTTGCAAGTTTTATACAGAACTACGATAAAGATCAACCTTTCTTTATTGCTCCAGGATTATTCAGACCTCACTTACCTTGGAATGCTCATAAATCATTTTTCGATTTATTTGATGCAGATACATTAAAAACACCAATTGGTTATTTAGCCAATGATGCTGAAGACATTCCAATTAAATACAATGGAACCAATCATTATGATGAGGTAATTAAAGCGGATAAGTATAAAGAAGCTCTCCATGCTTACCTTGCTAATCTTGCTTATGCCGATTACAATGTTGGTTTAATGCTTGATGCACTAGAAAATAGTACTGCAAAAGAAAATACTATTGTTGTCTTTTTCGGTGATCATGGCTGGCATTTGGGTGAAAAAGACCGTTTCAGTAAACATGCTGTTTTTGATTTAGCACATAGAACAAGTCTGATTATTTATGACCCAAGTGCAGAAGGAAATGGGAAAATATGTAAAAAGGTAGTCAGTCTTCAAGACATCTACCCTACCCTCGTAGAATTATGTGGAATAGAAGAAAAGAAAGACATTGAAGGTCGTAGCATTACTAACTTATTACAAAATCCTGAAGATCAGTCTTGGAATCATCCTATCATGTCAACCTATCGAGATACACATACCATAAAAACCAATGAATGGCGATTAATAGAAAATGCAGAAAAAAGTCAGTTGTATCATACTGCAATTGACCCTTATGAATTCCATAATGTGTACAAACCAGAAAACATGGGTATTGCAAATCAATTAAGAACACAAATGGATAGTATACTTCAAATAGGTCAAAAAATCCTTGAAATGAAAAAAGAACAAAACTCCAAATAATACGATTATTCAAAGTGATGAAAAAGGCTTTTCTTAACTTCAAGAAAAGCCTTTTTTAATGGTTTAGCCTTACTTTTAATCATATCTTTCGTTATGTATTGATTAAAACATCAACTAATTTGTAAGCGTTTTTTCAGACTTCTTTTGGTTATAAAACTTGAGCCTTTTTGATAGTGCTTCTTTCATTTCAATTACGGTCTCCTTAAAACCCTCTTCTTCTACAAGATTTCTTATCTCAAAAGGGTCATTTTTCATATCATAAAGTTCTTGATCGCCATTCTTAAACTCTATATACCTAAATTGGTCACTTCTCAGCGCATGATTACCTTCTTGATAGGTATTTAAAACCATATACTCCCAGCTTTTTTTTGGATTTTCAAGTAAAGAACTTAAATCATTCCCAGCTACATGTGACGGTTTTTCCAATCCTGCAAGTGAACAAATAGTTGGGTAAATATCCTGTAAACTTACTAATGCATCTGTTTCTTGATATTGACTTTTAGATTTAGCCCTAGGATCTAAAATCATAAGATTACATCGGTTTGCTGCTTCCCACAGCGTAGTTTTTCCCTTTCTCATTTTATCACCCAAATGATAACCATGATCACTCCAAAGTACAACGATTGTATTCTCTTTAGATGGATTCCTATTAATCGCATCCAACAACACTCCTATGTTTCGGTCACTATATGCAATGGTGGCCAGGTAAGCTTGGAATGCTGCTTTCCAAGCATTCAAGTCTCCTCCTTTTCCATCAAGCTCTATTCCATATTGAAGAAGTTTTTTGAAAGCAGTATTTTGAGTAACTCTTTTCCCTGTTTTAGAAAGATCATCTAAATCCTTTTGTAAATCTTCTATCAAAGCTTCATCCAACTCCATTTCTTCTTGTGGAAAAAGATCAGCAAATTCTTTGGGAGTAACCCAAGGTAAATGAGGAGCAAATAAACCACAAGCCAAAAAATATGGCTGATCTTTGGGCAATACAATTTTTTTAAGTTCTCCACTATTATCTCTACGTGTCGAATGCCCTTTCAAAATCAAATCTGAAATATGTTTTGCGTTCAGATAGTCCCACGTTTGTTCAACAGGTACATTACTCGTTCCAAATCGTCTGAAATCCTTTTTCGTTTTATTTCCTTGTTTCCAGTATTTCGATATTTCCTCCTTTTCTTCTAGGGGTGAATTACTGCCTCTCCCTGTTCCTACATTGGTATTTATCCATTCTGACCATGAGTATAATTGATCTGGCCAATCGCTAAAGTACCCTCTATCCAAATAAGCTCGCCCTTTATGAAACACCTTACCTATCCCTGTGGTAAAATACCCTTGCTCTCTCAAATATTGTGGTAATGTTTTTACTTTAGTTAAACTTTTATAGGCCCTAAAATGACGATCATGTTCATAATAGCCCGATACATGTGTTGGAACTCCAGTAAGAGTTGCAGTACGAGAAGGCCCACAAAGTGGTGATGGGCTGTAAGCTCTAGTAAAAGTGATTGCTTGGGATGCTAATTTATCCATGTTTGGAGTTAAGCGTTCCAATACTTCTTTTCTTGACTCAGCATCTGGATAAACTTTTTGTAAAAAATTACTCGGAATATCTCCCAAAACTGAATTGTAACTATTCAAGTCATCAACTGCTATAAAAATAAAATTAGGCCTTTCAATAAGACTTGCATCATTAGTATTTATGCTTTTCCATGCACTAAAACATATTAATATCCCGACTGACAGAAATATTGGAAGTTTACTTGTTAATCTGTTTTTCATAATTCAAAAGATTGATCTGTCTGAAGATAACCTCATATAAGCTAATTCAATTGTCGTAAAGTATTATTGATTTGTCAGCCTGTTTTAAAAAGTAAAAAAGGTTGTCTATCAAATCTAAAGATTATCATCAAAAGTATCTCATCTCCCGTCCGATTCCGTACAATAGTGTATCTTTTTCGAATACCTTTTTTATGTATAAAAATGCTCAACACCTAAATACAAACCTGTATTTCAACACATTACAATTTAATGGCACAGCTTTGGCATTTTATCTAAGCGTACCACAACGGTACAGAAGTAATGATTCAGTGTTCATATTTAGTCTTCAAATTCAGTGTCAAAGAAGACTTAACTATTTAGATAAAATATTCAGATTCAGTGTTCAAAATAACTTATAAAGACGTTTTAAAACTTAAGATCATGAAAACAGTTTTTGCCCTTATCACCCTTATTTCTATCAGTTTTTCTGCATTTGCATCTAACGATTTATACAACGACAAAATCAGCAAATACGAAAACTTAAAAAATAAAGTTGCTACTGCTAACAGTTCAGACTGGAATACACCATTTGAAGCAGCTCAAATATGTTTGAATGATCTTGAAAATATGTCAGAGGCTTACATTTGGATTGAACAATCTATCAGTGCGAAAGAAACGGCTCAAAACCGAGAATTGAAAGGTGATTATTTTGCGCTTTACGGTTTAGATCAATTGGCTTTTAACGAGTATCAAAAAGCACTAGAAATTCAAATAGCTTCAGGAAACGAGAACTTCTCTGGATTACAGATTAAGATTCAAACTTTAGGTAAATAATAGCAATTAGAATTTCATAGACCACATTTTTACATAAATCAAAGCCCTTTTCCACAGCATTGGAAAGGGCTTTATTGCTTTCTAAATTCTGTAAATTCACCAGTCATATAATCACAATATCAACATATTGAATACTTTACACATTACTCCATTTACTATTTCAAACTTTTGAATAATTATCTCAATTTCCTAAAAATCCATATTCTCAAAGTCTCAATAACCCTTTTTTTTCCCTTTTGATTTCAATGATTGTTCATTAGTGTTTTTATTACATTTCATTAACGAATAAACGATTTTGAACTACTCCATACTTCTAGGCCTATCAGATATTAGCATTATTAGAACACCAATTAAACAATAGTTTGAATTGAATATACAAACTGGTATTCAATCACTTTCATCACAAAACTAGGTCAAATCAAACACTATGGTTTATGAGGAAAAGATGCTTTAGCATATTTCTCAAAGACTTTTTGATGGAATCATTTAATCAATGTACACACTAAAAACTAGCCCTCATGTATTCATCATTGAGGTTTAGCTCAAAACACATCTAAAATGCTAAAATTTACATTAAATTATTTCTTCGCACTATTACTTTTTATGGCTTTTGCTTTCAAGGCAAGCGCTCAAAATCCTACAGTAGTAAATGGAGTAGCTACTTACACAGCTAATAAAACAATTGGTTCTCAATTTGAGGTACCAGATAGTTGGAACAAAATTGTCATTAATGCTAACGTAACTATTACGGGTAGCTTTTATATGCCTACCAGAACTCGACCTATTGAGATTATGGGAAAAAACTGGAATACTTCTGTGATCACAGGAACTGGTGAAACTAAGTGGCACGAACAAGGGACTACCGAAGCTCGTCAACATTCTGCAATTCGTTGTGATAAATCTCCTGATGTTTACATTCATGACCTCAAGAGTTTAAATCCTGATAAATTTCATATTAGTGCTGGCTTCGGAAATGTAACTGTAGACCATTGTAGAATTATTGATAACAGAGAACGTCATACAACTGATGGTGTACATGGAGGACGAGGAAAAGTTACAGTGAAAAATTGCTACATCGACACACATGATGATGCTCTTTATCTTTCAGAATGTAAGTTAGTAGAAAACACAACTATTGTTCACAATAAAAACGGTGGTCCATTACAAATTGCATGGGGTTATGATGATTTTAATAACCATACATGTATCATCAGAAATGTAAAAGTCATTGATGCTTACAATGGAACGGACTATAACCAAGGTGTTGTATCTTGGGCCAGAAGAAATGGTACTGATCCAGTGACGATTAATGTAGAGTTTCAAGGCACATTTACAAGAGAAACAAAGTCAGGTGCACAGCAATCGCATATGTACCAACTTGGTCGTAGAACTGAAACACTAAATAATGGAACATTAAAAGTTACAGGAGAATGCCGCTGGAAAAATGATCTGATTGTGTACAATAATGGAAATAGTACACTTAATGTTCAAGGTTGTGATGGAAATGATACAGGAGGAAGTATTTCTAACGGTACGTACTTTTTACAAATCAGACACAGTAATAAGTTTGTTGAAGTTCAAGCAAGTTCAACTGCTAACGGAGGTAATGTACAACAATGGCAAGGTCAATCAGGAAATCATAAACAATGGCAAATTACCAAAGTAAGTGGTGAATGGTATAAGATCATTAACCTAAACAGTAATAAAGCCCTTGATGTCTCAAATTGGTCTACATCAAACGGCGGAAATATACACCAATGGAACTATACAGGAAATGATAACCAGCTTTGGAAATTTGTGGATAAAGGTAGTGGTTGGTATCAGATCGTTTCAAAACACAGTGGAAAAGCATTAGATATTCAAGGAGGAGTAAATGCAACAGGAAATGGAGCCAATATCTATCAATGGGCTCCAAATAATAACTTTAATCAACAATTTAAATTGATAAATTCTGGAAATGGAAATAGTAGGTTGTCTCAAACTTCTTTTGAAGAAAAAGATAACTCTATTAGAATTTATCCGAACCCTGTATCTGAAACTTTACATCTGAGCTTAAGTGATCATACAGATACAGTTTACAAAATCTACTCTCTTTCAGGACAAGAAGTTAAATCTGGAAAAATCCGTAATGGAGTCTTTTCTTTAAACGTAGCTGATTTCAAAAAAGGAATGTATATTATCAACCTTGAAAATGCTGAGGGGATTATACGTGAAAACTTTATAGTCCGATAATTTATGATTTGACCTAGTTTGTGATTTTTATTTATAACAACTAAGCGTTAAGAAACCCTAGTATCTAAAATGGATACCAGGGTTTCTTTTTTGTAAACTTGGATACCAATATAAAGTACCACAAATCTTAGATAAAATAGTTAATAGCTATTTTTCAAGATTCTTAAAAAGATCATCTTGTTTAATTGAATTACTTTCCCAACCAAAGTCCTTCGATAAAGACTCCTTCGTCATATCTTCAAGCATCAACACTTCTATAGATTCCATTCCTCGTTTACCATGCTGTAAAAGATTCTTCTCTTCATGACGAGATTTTGCTAATTCTCTTAAGAAATTTTCATCATGCTTTCGAAATTTTTTGAGTGACCTTTGGACTTGATATTTTCGATGTCCCATAAAGCCTAAAGCATCTGCTCCCATTCTGAGCGCTGTATCTGAAAACTCTCTGTACACCCCAAATAAATCTTTTTCTAACATCTCGTAGTGGTCAGACCAGTTTTGAGTCCTTACCATAATTTTTAAGTGAGGAAAATGTTTTTCGGCTGTCTCAATAATTTCCAATGACTTATCGGGTTTATCTACCGCCACTATTAGTAACTTTGCTTCATCTGCTTTTGCTGCATGTAAAAGATCATGTCTCGATGCATCTCCATAGAATACCTTCAAACCAAATTTCCTTAAACGATCTACGTTATTAGGATCTAAATCTAAATAAGTTGCTTGTATACCATTGGCTTGTAGAAATCTACCAATAATACTTCCGTACCTTCCAAAACCAGCAATGATTACACTATTATTTTCCTCTACCTCATCTTGCTTTCGTTTCGTTTTTTCCTTAGTCCCAAATCTTGGTTGAATTAACTTTTCATTGAACAACATAAGTAATGGAGTTAAAGCCATTGAGATTGCAACAGAAGCAATAAGTGGATCCGAAACCTCTTTTGTCATCACTCCATTTTGCAAAGCATAAGAAAGGAGAACAAATGCGAACTCACCTCCTTGAGCCAAGGAAAAAGCAAACATCAGATTGTTATCCTGTTTCATGCCGAATATTTTTCCGATAATCACGAGGATAGCTAACTTCACTATAATTAGTCCTAAAACTATTTCTGTGATCAAAGCTGGATGTTCATAGATCAGATTAAAATCTATAGAAGCACCAACCGCTATGAAAAACAGCCCTAGCAGCAGTCCTTTAAATGGTTCAATATCTGTTTCTAGTTCATGCCTATACTCACTTTGTGCCAAAACAACACCTGCGACAAATGTACCGAGTGCAGGGCTCAGTCCTACCGAAGTCATCAGTAAGGTTATTCCAATAACCAAGAGCAGTGAAGCTGCTGTAAAAAGTTCTCTGAGTTTTGTTTCTGCAATTAGTCGGAAAATGTAACTCAGAAGATATCTGCCCGCAAGAATAATTGAAGCAATAACAGCACAAATTATAAGTGTCTGTGCCCATATCGGATAGCTTTCAATAAAATTATGGCTTTCATGTCCGCCTGCACTCTGATCTATTTCTTGTGTGGCTAATAATGGGAAAAAAGCAAGAATTGGGATAACAGCAATGTCTTGCATCAATAAAACGGAGAAAGCATTCTGGCCACCTTCGGTCTTCATTAGCCCTTTTTCATTTAAAGTCTGAAGGACAATAGCAGTTGAAGATAATGCCAAAGTAAGACCTATTGCAACTGCAATCTGCCATTCTAATGAAGTAGAAACTATTACAATAGCTGCTACAACTGCTGCTGTGACTAAAACTTGAAGGCCTCCAAGTCCCAAAATAGGGGCTCGTAACTTCCAGAGAATAGATGGTTGTAATTCTAAACCAACAAGAAAGAGCATCATCACAACTCCAAACTCTGCAAAGTGCATGACATCTTGCCCTTCTTCACCGACAAGTTCTAATACATACGGCCCAATTAAAATACCTGCTATCAAATACCCCAATACTGAACCTAGTCCTAATTTCTTCGCTAATGGAACAGCAACCACTGCTGCTGAAAGATAGACAAATGCTTGATAGAAAAGATTTCCTTCCATAATGTTAGATACTCTTTGCTAAATAATCGTTCATATAATCAAACTTCGCAGCTTTTGCTGAATCAAACTTCCCCTCAATTATCTCGTCAAGAAGTTTGAAATATTCCTTTCTATAAGTTTCAATTGCGTCTCGTTTTACACGATGTGCGCCATGAACCGCGAACGGAGGTAGTGGATTCATTTGACATAAAGTTGCTGTCTGACGTAAAGGAGAAATAAGCTGTCTGATTGTATGTTTATGAAAACTATCTTCACGATATACATCTTGCGGTCCTCCGATAGTCATCGCACACATGAATTGTTTTCCTTTCAGAAAATTTCCCTTGCTCCCATATGCCCAACCATGCTCTAAGACCAAATCTTGCCACTCTTTCAAGATAGCAGGTGTGCTGTACCAAAAGAAAGGAAAGTGAAAGATGATATAATCATGCATGAGTAAAAGCTCCTGTTCATGCTGAACATTTATATCAAACTCTGGGTACTCTTCGTAAAGATCATGAAATGTTACCCCTTCTTTTTCCTTGAGCCCTTTTATGAGCCATTTGTTTACATGAGATTTTTCTAAAGCTGGGTGAGCGAAAAGTATTAGAACGTTCATTTAAATAAATTTGAATCTAGACTTTACTCTAAAAGTCGAAGCTCGTATCGTGAGCTAAATTTTAATTTGGATTAATTTTAGGACAATGCTTTACAAGACTAATGTTTAAAGAAGAGAATAGCAATATGCCTTTTATTAGATAGCTACGACTTGATTTAAATTTAAAACATATTAACTAGTTTTTAATCCACACATAAATTTCAGAAGTGTTTAAACCTTATTCATTTATAGGATTTGTTAAGAGCTTTATATTTTAATTTTACTTTGAGATAAAACACTGGAATACTACGTCTTACACACGTCAATTAAAAGCTTTTAAAAACACTGTAAGTCAATGAAATAAAGGATTCCCTAGCTAATCTTTAGAAATTGCCCATTTTATCACTTTTCCTAATTAGAATATCATTTGTCAAAAATAGAACAGCGTGTTTTCAGTACTAAAACTACTTTTGATAATAGGTGCACCAATTACACTTAATCATAAGACAACACTTTAAACATCATGAAACACGTACTCTTTTACTCACGCTTATTGATGTGCTTCATCATTTGTAGTTTATTTTCAATTCCTGCATTTGCATTAAATGCTCCTGCAGATTTCTACTATTTTAGAAATGCAGCACTCACCGAAGTCACTTTGTATTGGACTGATAAAAGCTCAACAGAAAGTGGATTTGAAATCCAACAAAAAACTGATGGCGGTAATTGGTCAGTGGTAAAAACTGTCAATTCAAATGTTACTCAAACCAAAATCACAGGACTGAATGCTAACAATAGTATAGAATTTAGAGTAAGAGCTTTTCAAGGGAGTTCTAACTATTCTCCATTTACAAGAGTGCAACGACTAGTTGGCAAAAATTCAAAATTAGAAGTTTACCCTGAGGTTCCTGGAATTACAAACCCTAAAAGCGTCACTGTTGATGGAATAAGCTTTGATGTGCTCCAAGACCAATGCCCTAGTGAACCTAACAAAGGAAAGGCTACAAGACTTTCTACATTTTATAAAGTAGAAGTCAAAACTGCTTCTGGTGGATCATACATGGACACACCAACGTATGAAACTCGACCACAAATACGTGATCAACGTAGTCAGAATGATCCTTTCCACAGTAATGGAGGACATACGGTTTATGGCTACGGCGATTACGGACCTAATTCAAATGTTCCTAATCTGACTTTACATTCAAGACATTGGACAAATTTCGATGCTCAGGAAGATATCGTAGTTCGAGTTACACTACTAGGAAACGCTCCAACCAGTACCATTAACTTGAATCAAACTGAGATTCATCCATCTCCTATTTCTGTAACGCAAGTAAATAACAAAACCATTGAGGTGAAGCTTCCTGCTGCCAAAACTGGAAACACAGATCACGCAAAACATTTCTTAATTGCTTTTAACCGTGATAATTGGGAAACTCCAAGAGGTCAATATTCTTTTGAACACCCTCTAATGATTTTCGTAAACCCTGTAAAACCAGCCCGTGCTTCGGCACCAGAAGGTAAAATCAAGACTTTCGACAGTGGAAAACTAATGGTAATGGGAGCTGGAATACATCTTCCAGACAACCAATGGAGATTTTTCGGAACAGGTGAAAACGCAACAGTTACGGAGCTTTATGTACCTGGAGATGCTTACCTACATGGTGGATTTTATTTCAAAAATATCACACACAATGTGAAAGTTTGGGGAAGAGGGATTTACAGCGATGAGCTTTTCCAAATTTATGGAGATGCCTTAAACTGGGAACAGCGTACACCATGGGCAAGAACACTTCCCGTTGAAGGTAATACTTGGGGTGAAAAAGGGAAATGGGATAGCAAAGTTGGCGTAGAGAATACTGGAAATTTCAAAGTTACTTTCGAAGGGCTATCAAGCCTTGGGGCAAGAATGGGCGTTGTGACCGATATCAATGCTAAACTTGATTTACTAGACCACAAAGACGTAGGCTATGCTGGCGGTTTATATCAAGCACAAAGTACACAAACACTCTATCAAGGAATTTATACGGTAAATGATGATGATATCACCTATTGTCATCAAAACTACACCATGCGTTATTGTACATCTCGAAACTATGTAAACGGACCAACTTATCAATTTGGCTGGGGTGTAAATACCTTGGAAGCTGGAGCAAAAGTTTACGACCATATCATTATACCTTCAGACAGACCTGCAAATGGAAGTTATGGGAAAAATCATGGCGTATTCAATAGTCGACTACAGTCAGGAAATCTAGAAATTCATGCTGGAGGATATTTTGAAAACTTCACGATTACAGGACAAGATAATATTATTTTCAACTTGGGTATTTCTGCTGACCCCGACAGGAATGAAGACTCTAAACCTGTGAGTATTTTCAGTGATAAAGTCTTTAAAAATTTTGAAATAGCAAAACACTCTACAAATGATAATCTACTGAAGACAAGAGTATTGGAGGGCAAGAATTGGAAGAGCTATGTGCGCTTCATACATTTTGATAACCTAGTCATTGAAGGGAATAAAGTCAACAACATAAATGATGGTGATTTCTTTGATTATGAAGAAGGTACGCTGTTACACACTATTACGTTTTTTAGTATGAATTCCCCTGTTGCTCAGCCAACTTCAGGAATTGCGCCAATTGGTCAAAACATTACGCTATTTTCAGAATTCAACAATAAAAATGTAAGGGTAAATAGTGGTCTTCCTGTAAGTCTGAGTCCTCTTACAGCTGATACAAATTCAGGAAGTACATTTAAAGTGGAAAATGCTGGAAATGGTTATGTCGCTTTAAAAGCAGAAAATGGCTATTACGTAAAAGTTGACGCAGGTCGTTACGGTTATGTTTACACAGAACCTGACCTTTTACGCGGAGATTCAGACACCAAAACAATTACCGATGAAGCAAAATTTGTATGGGTTGATTTGGCCAATGATACTTTCGCACTATGGTCAAAAGCAACTGGCTTATATGTTAGAGTAGAAAAAAATACAGGACCAAATAATCCTTTATATGCCGCTTCAAAGTCAGCAGGAAACCAAACCATTTTCTCAAAAAATGGCACCGGCTCATCTCCAAGTATTACAGATGGAACATACTTCATCCAAAATAAAAATAGTAATCTATATGTAGAAATAGCTTCACAATCGATTGACAATGGTGCCAATGTTCAGCAATGGAGTGGACAAACTGGCAATCATAAAAAATGGGAGATCACACAAGTAGATGGGGAATGGTATAAAATTGTTAATGTGAACAGCGGAAAATCACTTGAAGTAGCTAACCGATCAACAGCAAATGGAGGGAATATTCAACAATGGAATTATACAGATCAACCACAAAAACAATGGAAGTTTGTAAATACAACCGATGGGTATTTCTCAATCATTAACCGACTTAGTGGTAAAGCTATGGAAGTGGCTGCTCGAAGTACTATAAATGGAGGGAATATACAACAATGGGGGACTTACAACAGTGGAGCGACGCACAAAGAATTCAAATTCATAGCAACAACTTCTAATGCTAGAAAAGCTATCACTGATACAGAAATTCAAGAAATTATCATTTCACCAAATCCGGCAAAAGACTTTATTCAAATTCGTGGTGTTTCTAAAAACTCAGTAGTCAGTATATTTAACGTACAAGGCAATCAAGTCTATAAAGGAGAAATAAAAGCCAATGAAATAAAACAGTTGAGTACACATTCATGGGCCAAAGGTTTATTTATGATTCACATTCAAAATAACGAGTATACCAAAACACTTAAATGTTTAGTGTACTAGATTTTAAGTATTAAATCTACTTCTTTTAATGGTGCTGGAGATAAAACTTCAGCACTATTTTTTTTCTCAAAATGTGATGTATAAATACTTTTTATACTATCTGAGACTCAAATGTAAATGTTGAATCTTTTCAGATTAAGTGTCTGTTTTTATGTAGGTTCCCTTATCAGACCATATTTACTTTTTAAAGTTAGATATACTTTTTATATTCAAACCGAATTAATTTTTTATCGAATCAAAGAGTGATTCTTTTTTTAGAAAAATACATCTATGGAAAGGCTACAAGGCAAAATCTGTTTTAGGAAAATCTCTTCAGGGTTTTGGGCATTGGATACAGGAGAAGAAGTTTTGAGAATTAAAGATATTCCGAATGAACTCAAAAAAGAGGGAATTGAAATTTCTGCTGATGTAGAAGATGTTGATGAAATGTCAATTTACATGTCTGGAGATGCCATTCAGATCATCCGATATGAACTTTTAAACTCATAAAACTATACCAATGCTTAACTTTTTATCTTCCTTATACCCGATCTCATTATTTTTGATGGTTGCCGTGTTTGCAACATGGTATACTTTCGATTTAAAAGGTATTCGTCACCGCCTGTTTGGTTATGCCAAAATCACATCGGCTAGTATCTTTCTTCTAAGCTTCTTTGTTAGCTATAAATTAGAGTGGGCTACCCTACTCTGGCTAGCTAGAGATATAAGTATTTTTGTTGTGCTGATGTCTCTTTATGAAACCTTCCTCAAATATAAACTTATCACAAGTACTGTAGTATTAACTATAAGTTCAGGTATTGGATTTAATATGTACCAAGCTGGAAATCTTAATTTTCATTCGGCTTCTTCTAGTTTTTCAGCAAATAAAGGCGCAGAACTCCTCATAAATATCAAAAATACTGACCAGCTCGCAGAATTACAGAGCTTACTCAAACCCTTTGATGCTAGTTTTGCAGAGGCTTTTCCACATCTTCAAAGTAAAGGAATTACAGATTTAGATGAATGCTATACCATAGATTTAAAAGATGCTTCGCAGCAGACAAAGTTAATTGAAGCTTTAAGATCATCAGGATTGGTTGATTGGGTGGAAGAAAATGAAACAATAAAGCTAAAGCCAAACAAGTCTGAAAAAGTCAGTTCCGCAAAGAAAAATTGGAAACATCTGAACGACCCATTATTGACTAATGTGTGGGAGTTTAACTACCTTGAAATCAATGAACTTTCGGCAAGTCTTAGAAAACTTAAACCAAAGAAAAAGGCGAGTATTTATATACTTGATACTGGAGTTGATGGGAATCATGAAGACTTAAATGCTAACTATATTTCCTTAGATAAAAAATATGATAGCGATACAGATATTCATGGAACACACTGTGCAGGTATTGCGAGTGCTGTTTCTAACAATAAATTAGGTATTGCTTCTCTAAATTTTGAAAACAAATTCACTACCATCACAGGAATTACAGTTCTTCCGAATGGTTCAGGTACCCAAGAAGCAATCATAGACGGAATAATTCTCGCAGCAGATAATGGTGCTGATGTAATATCAATGTCGTTAGGTGGTAGGTCAAATGACAAACGTCAAAGAGCTTATAATAAAGCGATTGAGTATGCAAATAAAAAAGGTGCTATTGTAGTTGTTGCAGCAGGAAATGAAGCTCAAAACGCAACAAAATCTGTCCCTGCATCTTGTAAAAATGTGATCACTGTTTCAGCAGTAGGCAATGAATTACAAATGGCCGATTTTTCAAACTTCGTAAACGATATCGAATACAAAGTAGCTGCTCCAGGAGTTGGAATTCTTTCAACCGTACCTAATAACAAATACGAAAGCTTAGATGGAACATCTATGGCCACTCCTTATGTAGCTGGAATTATAGGAATCCTCAAATCTCTATCTCCAGAGCTTACAACGGCTGAGGTTTACAAGATTTTAAGTGAAACAGGAATAGATACAAATGAAACAAAACTGACAGGAAAATTTATTCAGCCAAACAAGGCTCTAAATAAATTAGATCTTTCAAGTTCTATTTGGGATTGGATTTGGAAAGTACTTTTCAATTTTAATCCTCTAAAATAAATACTTCGTCTAAAATTCATTATGCTGTAAAGGTTTGCTACTACAATTTCATTAGTGGAAAAAACCTTTGCAGCATAATTTTTTGTTGTACCTTTTACCCAATTTAAATTCTTTTCGATAAAAACAAGTTAATAACTTACAGCCCTTCTTTAGCTTGTTGAAACTGTAAGGAAATATTCAATTTCCCTACCAATCATTTCAAAACACAAACAGCAACTAGAGACTATTTTTCCTGATTATATCAATTTGAATTTTTAAAAGAATAAGGAAATGATCGTCAGAAAAAGATTAAAGTTTAGCTTATTAGTAAAACACCTTCATCGTCCTTTAATATACTTTACCTCTGTTTCTTCTCTAACCTATTTAATCTATGAAACATTAGAGATGAAAAATGTCTATTTACCTACATCTATCACAGCTGTTATGGGAACAGCATTAGCAATTTTTATAGGTTTTAGAAATAGCTCTTCTTATGACCGATGGTGGGAAGCTAGAAAAATATGGGGCGGAATTGTAAATAGTAGTCGTACTTTCGGACGGCAGATAACGACTCTAGTAACTCTACATCAGGTCAACAATGATAAAATCAATAAAGATGATTTAATACAAATCCATAAGGAAATGGTCTTTCGTCATATTGCTTGGATAAATGCATTACGACTTCAATTAAGAAATAAAGATGATTGGTTAGAGGTCAATAAATATTTGTCAAAAGAAGAATGGGAAAGATTAAAAGAGAAATCTAATAAAGCTACACAATTGATACAAAAGCAGGCTGAAAGGTTTACTGAATTACTAGAACTAGGTTTCATTGAAGATTTTAGACATATACAATTTGATAATACACTAACAGAATTCTACAATCTGCAAGGAAAAGCAGAAAGAATTAAGAATACTCCACTACCCCGTCAATATGATTTTTTTATCAATATGTTTATGTGGTGCTTTGTTACCTTACTGCCTCTTACATTGATCAACCCCTTAGAGACTATTGGAATTTCTTGGACAGTAATTCCTCTGACTATTTTAATTGCGATGTGCTTTTACCTAGTATCTGCAATTGCAGCTTACAACGAAGATCCTTTTGAAAACTAACCAAGCGATACACCAATGACTGCTTTGTGTAGAACTATTGAAATTGATCTTTTGGAACAACTGAATGAATCCGAAATACCTCCTAAAAAAGAGGTTACTGATGGTTACTTGATGTAAAAGATTTATTTCTTCTTTTAGTAAAATTCTAGAGAAAAATATGCTTATTTATTTCACTTCAAATAAAATAATTTACCTAAAAAACTCCATCTCATTTCAAAACATTTTATAATACACTTAGTTAGAATAAAGTGTGTATTTACACTTATAAACGGTGTGATTTATAATCATTATCTAATTAGTCAAATTCGAAATAAAGATTTTTTGAAGACGTTTTATCACTGAAGTTAGTGTTCAAATCACGAAATTAGAACAATGACTTTTTAACCTTTTTTATATTAATAAGAATCATTCTTGTACTTTAGAGGGCTCTCACAGATGAATTCTTAGTATAAAACACCTCTGATTTATAACCATTTACATATCAATTTCTCAATAAAATTTAATCTTTAAAGCCAAATCATTAATTTTTTTAATGTTTATTATAAAATCTATTAATAGATTTTATGATATTATTCTAAGTTGTATTTCAGAATTTTGTGAAGGTTTTGGAAATCTTAACACGATACAATGATTAATAAATCTATCAAATCTAACTTCATATCTGGCTTTTTAGTTTTTCTAATTGCTCTTCCACTTTGTTTAGGAATTGCAAAAGCTAGTGGATTCCCACCGATTGCCGGAATTTATACTGCAATCATAGGTGGACTTGTTGTTACCTTCTTATCGAAGGCACCTTTAGCCATCAAAGGTCCAGCAGCAGGATTAATTGCTATTGCAATCAGTGCAGTTGAAGAACTAGGAGGTGGTGACCACATCTTGGGATACAAGCTTACTTTAGCAGTTATTGTAGTATCGGGGGTACTACAAATACTTATGGGTCTTGCCAAGTTTGGAAAAATGGGAGATATGTTCCCAATATCCGTCATCAGAGGTATGTTGGCAGCTATTGGTGTCATCATCATTAGTAAACAGATCCATGTAATCATGGGAGTTGTTCCAGAAGCAAAATCTCCATGGGCTTTGTTAGCTGAAATTCCGCACAGTATTATGAACTTAAACCCAAAAGTTACAGTCATTGGTGTTTTAAGTTTAGCCTTGCTTTTTGGACATCCATATATCAAAAATGCAACATTAAAGAAGTTACCTGCACCACTTCTTATTCTTTTGGTTGCAATTCCTCTAGGGTTTGTCTTTAATCTATCGCAAACACACAGTTACAGCCTTGGATCTTTTGATTACAATATTGATCCTACTAAATTCTTGGTAGTACTACCTGAGAGTTTTCTTAGTGGTATCACTTTTCCTGATTTCTCTCAATTATTGAGCTATGCATCTATCAAATATATTTTGATGTTTGCATTGGTTGGTAGTATTGAATCAGTATTGAGTGCAAAAGCAGTAGATGCTTTAGATCCTAAAGGTAGAGTTACAAACTTGAATCAAGATTTAGTAGCTGTTGGTATCGGAAACACTATCGCAGGTCTGATTGGTGGATTACCAATGATTTCAGAAATCGTTAGAAGTTCAGCAAATATAAATGCAGGAGCAAAAGGCAGAATGAGTAACTTCTTCCACGGTCTTTTCCTTTTCCTTTTTGTATTGCTTGCCGCTGCAGTCATCAAAACTATTCCGAATGCAGCACTTGCAGCCATGCTTGTTTTCACCGGTCTTAAGTTGGCTTCACCACAAGAGTTTAAGAAGATCAACAGTGTCGGTATAGATCAGCTCTTACAATTCTTGACTACTCTTATCGTAACTTTAGCCACTGACCTTCTTGTGGGTGTAGCAGCAGGTATCGCATTAAAAGTTGTTATTGAACTTGTACAAGGCGTTAAAATCAGAGAAATGTTTGATCTTCAAGCTCAAACTTCAGCAAGTAAAGATGGTTTAGTCATCAAGTTTAAAGGAGTTGCTTCTTTCATCAACTACTTGAAATTTAAATCTTTGATTGATGCTCAGCCAAAAAATCAGAAAATTGTTCTTGATTTTAGCGAGGCCTTTTTCATCGATCATACATTCTTGAATAACATCCATAACATTCAGAATAAATTCACCAAAGAAGGTGGCGAATTGGTAAAAACAGGTTTTGATAATCACCATTTCCAATCTCAGCACCATCTTTCTTCAAGAAGACTGATTACCAATCCATATCTACAGAAAACGCATTCAGATTTGTCAAAGCGTTCACGTACAATTCAAGATATGGCCACTGCAAATCAGCTCGATTTTGAAGCTAATTTGAGCCCGTCGTTCATTCGTCCTCATTTAAGTGCATTTTCACTTTTAACAAGACTTCGCAGAGCGAAAAACTTTGTATTAGGGACAAGAGAGCATTACAGTTTTATGATCTGTGATATTAAGTACGTAAACTCAGACGATTTTTCAACTGAAACTAGTACAGCTACTATCGCATTGATCTTTAACATTGCAAAAGGTGGAATTCCTGAATTCTACACGCAGGGCAAAACTGACCTATTTAACTTCATCACTAAATATGACTTTAAATTGATGGATAAATCAAATAAAGTACCTTTCAACATATTTGGTAAAAATGAAGAATTAGTAGATGCCTTCTTTACTCCTCAAATCACGGAAATGATCTCAGACAGTTCTTTCAACATTGAGTGTAAACGCCGTGAGATGCTAATCCATAAAGACTGGGGAGTGATTTCAGAAGGGGAATCGCTAGAAAAAATGCTGACATTTGTAGATCAATTCGCTTCTGAAGTTGTTAAGAAGAGATTAGAAGAAGCGACCAAAGATCAGAAATAAATACAGATTATATTAATCATTCGAGTGAAGGGGATTCTAACTATTTAGAATCCCCTTTTATTTTTTATAAAATCTGAATGTTAAAACTATATTCTGATTTTGTACAATACGTCTTTTAAAATCACCCAAAGTAACTTTTTTCACTATCAGAATACTTCATTTCACTTTTTGAACATCCTTTTTCAAGTATAGAACACCCAAACTACGGGACGAACATTACATTTGAGTATAGGTGAATATTTTACACTTAATAAAATCTACAGTCATTTGAACTCAGAAAAATGATTCAATAGATCGGATTCAGCTATCCATACTTTTTATAAAAATTCTACGATAAAAAGGACAACACATAATCAATTTAAATATGAGATATATACTGTCTATAGTTTTACTCATTGCTTTTATGAGTAATCTAAACGCACAAACAGCTCCAACTGACGGAATGGTACTTTACCTACCGCTTGATGGTGACAACCTTGCTTCTATAGCTCCAGAAAGTATAGTCACAGAAGGCGATCTTTTAGGGAGTAAAGATAATTGGGATAACGCAAATAGTGCTCTTCAATTCTCTGGAGAAGGAACATATTTATCAATGCAAGCTGCTGAGATTGAAAACCTACCTGTTGGAGCCTCAGATCGGACAATTTCATTTTGGATAAAACTAGACCCTACAACGGGCGATGGACACTTTTTCTCATATGGTACAAATGGAGGAAATGCAGGTGCGGGAAAGCATGTTCATATGAAAATTTCTGCCGATTCAGTGATTCAATACAATTTCTGGAATTATGATTTTAAAGCACCAAAATCTACTGATGCTGATTTTATAAATATCAAAGATGAACAGTGGCACTTCATCACCGCTATGATTGAAAGCGGTCAGCCAAAATTATACATTGATGCGACCTCCGTTCCACTTACGGGGCCAACCGGAAATGGTATAGATGATATCGAAGAAGTAAATACAGACATCACAGGTAAAAAAGAGTTTATCATTGGTGCTAATAATGTCAACCTAGGAAATAAGGGAGTCGTTGGTGAGATAGACGAATTTCGTATGTATAATAGATTACTTTCTGAGGATGAAATTTCTGGACTATACGCTTTCGAACCAACAGTTACACCTAGCATAGAAATAAACGCTCCATCTGATTTTACATTTGTGAGAGATGAAAATGACGAAAGTAAAATCACATTTTCATGGACAGATAATAGTGATAACGAAACAGGATTTGTAATCGAAGAAAAGACCGATACTAATACATGGACGATGCTTGCAGAAGTAAATGCAGATGTAAGCTCTTACATTTTTACACTTGAGAATATTCGAGTTACAGCAACTTTTCGTGTAAAAGCTGTGGTGAATGATGAGTCAAGGTCGAATTACTCGGAAGAACTTATGGTAGAAGGAATCGAAGCCCCTCCAGTTTCAGCACCTTCAAACCTAGTCTATACACTTGATGAAAATGATAATACATTAGTTTCACTCAATTGGATTGACAACAGTGATAACGAAACCTATTTTGTCATCGAAGAGAAAAAAGCTCAGCAAGCTTGGACTATTTTAGATAGCACTGAAGCGAATGTAAATTCATTCACTTTTAATGTTCTTGATATTAGTGTAGGACTAAAATACAGAGTAAAAGCTATAAACACTGAGGTCGAATCAGAATATTCAAATACCGTTGAGCTTGGTGAAACTGTATCTACAGAGGTCAATTCGCCTTCAGCTTTATATTATTACAGAAATACACCAAGCTACACTGAGGCTACACTTTATTGGACAGACAATAGTGATAATGAAACAGGATTTCTTGTTGAACAAAAAATTGATGGAGCATCTTGGGTAGAAACGGCAAGAGTCAGTGAAAATACCATCGAGCATTCTATAAGTCAATTAGACCCAACAGCAAGTATTGAATTTCGAGTTAGAGCTTTACTAGATGAAGCATACTCTGCATCCTCAAATAAAGTTAGGTTAGTGGGTACAGAATCTATTTTAGAAGTTTACCCTGAGGTACCAGGGATTCGAAATCCAAAAGATACTACGGTCAATAACATTACTTTTGGTATGATTCAAGATCAATGCCCTGCCGAACCTGAGCAAGGAAAAGCTACACGCATTTCTACTTTCTTTGACCTAAAAGTAAGACCTTCTTCGGGAGGCGATTGGTTGTATTCTCCTACCTATGAAACTCGTCCTCAAATTCGAGATTTGAGAGCGCAAAATGATCCTGCTCACAATGAAAGTGGCCATGACGTATATGCTTATGGTTGGTATGGTCCAAATTCTAAAAAACCAAACCAAACACTACACTCTCGTCATTGGAATAACTTTGATGCAGATACTGAAGTCGTTATACGTGTTTCACTTAAAGATGGGGCTTTAAGTCAAACGATAAAGTTAGATCAACTTGAAATTTATCCTGCACCACTCGCTATCAATCAAATAGATGACAAAACGGTAGACATTACTTTACCTGGAGCAGGAGAAGACAAATCGACGCCATTTTCTAGACACTTTATGGTTACCTTCAATCGTAAAGATTGGGAAGATCCTTCAAGGGGAGAACTTGTATACGAACATCCATTAATGGTTTTTGTCAATCCAGTAAAACCTGCCCCTGCTTCTGCACCTGAAAATGAGTATAAAGAATTTAAAAGTGGTCGATTATTAGTCATTGGTTCAGGGATTCACCTGCCAAATGATCATTTGAGATTCTTTGGGGAAGGTGCAAACGAAATTGCTGAAGAAGTTTACATCCCGGGTGATGCCTATGTACATGGTGGTTTTGCTATGAACAATAAAAACCATCCTGTCCATGTTTGGGGGCGAGGTATTTATAGTGACGAACTGTTCTTTGTTCATCAAGAAGATGATAATTGGACTGAAAGAACGCCTTGGGCAACAATTCCTCCAGCAGAAGGAAACCCTTGGGAAGATCAAGATATGAAAGGTGCTTGGGAAGCAAGCGTATTTTTGAAAGGCGACTATGCAAACCTACAAACATTTGAAGGTTTGTCTTCAATCAGTAGACGAATGGGAACTGTAACCGTAGCAGATGGTTATGCTAAAGTGATTGATCACAAGGATGTTGGATATGCAGGAGGACTTTATCAAAAACCTGGTTCAAAAACAGACTATTGGGGTATTTACACACATAATGATGACGATATCACCTACTGTCATTTAGATTACGAAATGAACCATAGTACTACTCGTATTTTACACAATGGTCCTAGTTTCCAATTCGGTTGGGGTGTCAATGATCTTTTACAAGCAAAAGGAAGAGCTTATAACCACACGACTCTTCCTGCTGATAAAAGAGGTTTAGGTATTGGTGAAAATCATGGCGTATTCAATAGCCGATTGCAATCAGGGGGACTTATACGTCACTTAGGAGGTTACTATGAGAACTTCAAAATCACAGGACAAGAAAATATTGTATTCAATATTGGAATCTCGAACAATGACGATAAGATTAATGATACAAATCCGAACTTGAGTCCTCGATCTGTATTTAGTGATAAAGTATTCAAAAACTTTACTTTGGAGAAGAAAACAAGAAGTAAAAACCTTCTTGAAACTAAAATCAGAGAAGGCTATGATTGGGAAAGTTACTTGAGATTCATCCACTTCGACAACCTTGTAATTGAAGGGGATCATATCGAAAATATCAACGATGGTGATCACTTTACTTATGAAAATGGGGTGTTATTACACACAATCACTTTCTTTAGTCTTCCCCAAAGAATAGCAGAACCTAGTTTGAGTGACGCTACACAAGGTACCATGACTTTCAAGTCTGAATTTATAGGTAAATCGATCAAAGCTGATGAGTCCCTTCCCGTAAGTTTATCCCCATTGTGTGCCAATTCCGATGATAATTCAGCAAGTAGCTTTATCCTTGAAAAAACATCTGATGGATATGTAGCACTAAAAGCACCTAACGGTTATTATGTTAAAGCAGACCCTAGACGTTATGGATATGTTTATACTGAGCCAGACGAAATACGAGAAGATTTAAATACAAAGGTGATTTCAGAAGATGCAAAATTCGTATGGGTCGATCTAGGAAATAATCAATTTGCACTTTACTCGAAAGCTATGGGATTGTATGTGAGAGCTGAAAGTAATACAGGACCAAACAGTCCATTATATGCTGCTAGTGATAAAATTACAGAAGCAGAAACTTTCACTATTACGAGTTCAGTAGAAGCGATTACAAGTGCTGAACAAGAGCTAAATCCTGTATCTCTTTTCCCTAACCCTGCCACGAATATTTTAAAAATTGAAGGTATTGATACTCCAAGAAGCATTGTCCTTTACTCCTTGGAAGGCCGAATGGTTCTATTGAATGAAAATACCAAAGAAATCAATGTTAGTAAACTAACCAATGGATGTTATATCATTCGAGTAACTGCTCAAGATGGAGCTGTATCTCAAGGAAAAGTGATTGTAGGAAATTAAAATTGTTGTTTCAAAACATCAATTCGTGTGTCATCGTTTACTCTTAATTATTTCATTTATAGAAGTGAAATTGTAAGTGTTTTCTCTAAAAATTGCCCTATTGACTTAGGGCAATTTTTATAAAGAATATCATCAACTAAAGACTGTAAACCCTGCTAAAATTACAGTATTACTTTACAGACCAAAGCTAACCTCAAGTCAAGTTCTAAATTTTTTCACTATTGAATTTACACTTAGCTTCTCAAGAAATGATCTTGTCTTTTTAGTAAGAAAATCACTGTTTTTGGATGGTTTACAAATGACTTAAGACACTCTACTAGCTTAGATTTTAAATACTGTAAGGGATACTAGAAATGAATTAATTTCATAACAAACAATATTGCAATGAATAAAATAGCGGCAATCATTTTACTCTTAATTTGTAGTTTACAACTATACGGTCAGAAAAATATGAACCAAGAGCCATACCCTTATGGCAATCCTGTTATCACTCATATGTACACTGCAGATGCTGCCCCAAAAGTAATGCCTGATGGCAGACTTTGGATGGTTACATCAGTAGATCATAAAGACGGTGGAGGTTATTCTACGATGCATGCACTTCATGCTTTTTCAACTGATGATATGGTCAATTGGGTAGATCATGGAGAGATTTTAGGAATTAATGATTTTGATGTTCCCGAAGGAGAAGACTGGGCGATTTGGGCTCCAGATATCATTTACAGAAATGGAACTTACTACCTCTATTTTCCGATGCGAAATAAACTTAAAGATGGGAAGATTGATCGCTATGTTGCTGTAGCAGAAAGTGATCGAATGGACAAACGTTTTACAATCACGAATCCTCGAATGAAAGGGGTTGAACGCGCAGGTCTTGATCCTTCCGTTTTCATTGATGATGATGGAGTAGCTTATTTGTATTGGAATCAAGCTTTAATGGGAGAACTAACCGAGGATATGCGAGAGATCAAAGGGGAAATGTTTAAACTCGATTATGGAGCAAATAACTTTATGGAAGCTGCTTGGATGCACAAAAGGAATGGAAAATACTACTATAACTACCATACGAGGTACAATGGAAAAGTAGCCCCTTCAAATCCAAACGATTCTGAGCGTAAAAAATCTCATTTGGACTACAGTATGGGCGATTCTCCTAAAGGTCCCCTCAAACATATGGGTGTCATCAACTACGAATTAGGCTATAACACCATTGGAGGCCCTAAAATGCCTAATCAAGAATATGTCCCTTGGCGATTGACTCAGTCCAATCATGGAGCTGTAGTTGAATATCATGGACAAGAATATTTCTTTTATCACACTTCTGCTCTTTCTTCTTGGAGACATGACAAATTTAAAGAAAGAGGCGTTTGGACTCAGCGCTCTGTTTGTGTTGATTCCTTAAATTATCGAGCTGATGGTTCAGTTATACCTGTTCAACAAACAGTAAAAGGAGTTGATAAGGTTATTATAAATCAAGCCTTTGGAGTAACACTAAACCGTAAAGATGCAATTACTGAAAATGCAGATATCAAAAGAAGATACTTCCTTGCCCAAAATGAAGATATCATAAAATTTGAAAATGTAGACCTTGGTAGTGGTTACTATTATTTTGAAGTAGAATTTGAAGCTACCGAGATCAATAGTAAAATTGAAGTACGCAAAGGTTCACCGAATGGGCTACTGATGGGGACACTTCTTCTGAATAGCCGTGTTTTAACTGCAAATAATGGAATTTCACAGACTTTTCTTCGAGAGGCAAATGGTCTAAATGATATATATTTAATCATTAAATCAGAAGGAGACACAAAAGTGAAATTTTGGAAACCACGATTCTTTGCTGGTTCTCCTAAAAAATTGAAAATCTAGATTTAGAGTGTAGATTAAAACTAGAATAGATTTATTTTAACATGAAGCCCCCTCTATATTTTAATATGGAAGGGGCTATATTTTTATAGAATTTGATCTAATAATTATTGTAGGTTGAAATCTTGATTTTCATCGGGTCCTGGCATAGCATACGCAGGGTCTTTTGCTCTGATATAGATCTCTCCATTATCCAATACCTTAACTTCAAGCGGCACTATCGTTGTTCCTCTTTGATTGATGGTCTGGGCAGTTTTAGAAAGGTCTTTTTCCTGAATCCCATCTTTTTCAAGTGGAGGTACATCTCCATTATAAAAAGCTGTACACCACCATCTACCCTCTTTATCTTGAAAAGGTGTTCCATGTCCTAAAAAACGACCGACAAACTTTCTTGGTCCATACTCTCCCAGTATTTCATCAGCCACACAGTAATAAAGATTATAAGAACCTTTTCTCATTTTATCTGTACTCCAAGCTGTTCCAAATGAAACATACTTGCCCCCTATTTTTCGCATTGTTGCACCCTCATGTCCAATTCTGGAAATCATTTTTTCTGGATTGTTAGGATTCGGACGTTTGCTTGAAGGTCTAATAAAATAGGGTTTTGAAGCAAAACCCGAAAAATCATCATTGATTTTGGCTATATAAGTATTTGCCCATAGAGCATACCAACTTCCATCATCGTCTTGAAATAATGAAGGGTCATGTTTCTTATGAAAAGCTTTGCCCATTGTGTGGGTCCAAGGTGCTTCAACATTCTTTCCTTCAGAAAATGCTAGACTACTGTTTCCACTTGGGCAATGTACCAAAGCCCATTTTCCATCAACCCAATGAATCTCAGGAGCCCACAAAGGTACATTTCTATCCTTTGACTTATTATCAAACAGATAAGCATCTTCTATGCTGTAAGGTGTTCCCAAGTATTTCCAATCTATCAAATTTTTACTTATCCACAATTGTACTTTACTTCCAACAATACTTCCTTCAAATAACCCTTTATTGTATGGATCTGACTGTTCTCTTGAGTCATCGGGATTTGCTGTTGTTCCTGTCAGGTAATAATAATTATCTGGTCCTAAAATAATGTATGGGTCACGTATCCAATGTTCTTTGATGTAAAGTGCTTTATTGTGTGTTTTAAGACCAGCTTTTATTTCTGACTTTGACATAGCTGGTAAAACTGGTGCTACAATTCCTTGAGCTGTTTTTTGTTGACCAAAAGTATTTAAAGACATAGCTATAAATACGAATAGAAATATTCTTTTCATTCTGATTTCAATTAAGATTGAATTAAACAGGAAGAAATAATCAGAGCACTAAAAATTACATTTAGTCATCTGAATTACAATCCTGTAAGTACAGATTGAATTACAATATTTCTATACTGAACACTTAATCAGAAAGTCTATAATTTCTTCAAATATGTTCCTAAATTAAGCGACGCCTAAAACAAAAAATACCAAGTCAAAAACTTTAAACATTAGTACAAAAGAAATCCATGAATATTGGAGAAAAAGCCTTGAAAATTATTATTCAAAAAAGTTCGAAGGTAAATCATTTATTAACTCCAAAAGTAACTATAAGGACTAGAACTGCCTCGAATGAAAATATCTAACTCAGTTTTTAAATTTGCTCTTTTGATACCAGAGATTGAAGAATTTTCTATTTATCACAAACCAGTAAGAAACTAAATTAGGAACTATCAGAGTTGATCAGCCGTTTTGACATGCTCTTGTCGATATTGGACTGGAGTCATCTGATATTTCGCTTTAAAAACCTTGTTGAAGTGGCTCGGATTCGTAAATCCTGTCTGATAAGCAACTTCTGCGACTGTTAACTTTGAGGTCTTTATAATTTTTGCAGCTGTCTCCAATCGGATATTTCTAAGAAACTCTCCTGGTGTAAAACCTGTCAGAGACTTTAGCTTAAGGTGAAGATTTCTAGTGGTCATCCCCAACTCCTTGCTCAATGCATCAACTTTAAATTCAGAGTCAGAAATGTTCAACTTTATTTTTTGAATGATATCCTCTATAAAACTCTGATCAGTTTTATTTTCCGACACATCGGTTGGGATGAAAATATGCCTTTCTTGTAACTTTTGAATTGATTTTTCTTGATTATGGAATATATTCTGAATCTGCAATTTTAATATATCTATTTCAAAAGGCTTTGAGATGTACAAGTCGGCTCCCGTCTGTAAACCTTCTATTTTATGATCTGTAGAAGAACGTGCTGTCAATAAAACTACTGGAATATGACTCGTTTGAATATCTGTCTTCAGTTTTGTACAGAATTCTATTCCATTCATATTTGGCATCATCACATCACTGATAATCAAATTCGGCTGTGACTCAATCGCTTTTTGCCAACCTTCAATACCATCGGATGCGAATTCTATTTGGTATTCTGAGGAAAGTATACTTTTTAAATAGTCTAGAATATCCTCATTATCATCAACCAATAAAATTTGTTTACTCGAATTAGGATGCAATGGCATATTTATCTTATCCATTTTGATATCTGAAGTCAATTCCCTCTCAGGATATAAAATTTTGGAATCAGATTCTTCCGTTTGGATTTTATTTATTTCGTTGTGTTTAAAGTGTTGGTTTCCTAATGGTAATCGGATCGTAAATGCAGTACCTTTTCCTTCTTTACTATCCACCGAAATATCTCCATGATGGAGTAAGACCAATTCTTTAGAAAGTGCTAATCCAATACCCGAACCAAGACGCTTTTCCTTCTTATTTTCTTGATAAAAACGGCCAAATATATTTTGGATAGCTTCATCAGAAATTCCAATTCCTGTATCCTCTATTCTGATAATGATTTGACGATCTGAACTTACATCTTCATTCGTAATGATGACGCTCACGTTCCCTCCTTTTGAAGTAAACTTGAGTGCATTTGACAACAGATTAAACATTACTTTTGTGAACTTCTCCCGATCTAGCCATACCATGCTTTCGGTTGTCTGATCAAGCAGTCTTAATTCAATATTTTTATCTTCTGCCAAAGACTTAAATGTCATCAAAATTTCATCACAAAAAGTAACTATATCCGTTTCTGAAGCAGAAAGAGACATATGTCCTGTTTCAAGTTTTCGGAAGTCCATGATTTCATTCACAAGTTTCAATAATATATTTGCATTTCGTTCTAAAAGAGCAAATAGATCATCATTGTACCTTCTTTTAAGTTGTTGAATCGGACCGATTAAAAGCGTCAAAGGCGTTCGGAATTCATGAGAGATATTGGTAAAGAATCGAAGTTTAGATTGGTGAATTTCGTCCTTCTGACGAATTATTTCGTCTTGTGATTCTTTTAAAAGTAAATTGGTCTCCACTAGGTTCTGATTCAACACTGAAAGCTCTCTATTTTTCTTTAGCGTTTTAAGGAAAAGGTATAAGATGATACCTACTAAAGAACTAATCAGACTGATAAACCAAACTTGTTTGTAGACTGGAGGTAAAACCACAAAACTAACCTTAGCATTTTCTACTGACCGATTAAAGTCGCTATCCATACACCTCACTTCAAATAAATGATTCCCGTGCTCCAAAGAGAAAAAAGTGGCTGAAGTTTCTGTTGAATATTCACTCCACTCACCATCAGAAAGTCGGTATGAGTACAATAATTTATCTTTGGGGGTATGGTGCATAAAATCTTTTCCTTCCCAAGTAATAATGGCATTTCCTGACTGATCGATTTGTGGAGCATATTGCTTAATTTTTACTACAGGAGGAACTGTATCTGAAAGATGTTTGATTGTTAGGAATCGATAATTTTCATCAAATTCGCTATCATTGAAAACCTGATTTGTCCATGAGGTAGCATGAATATTTATCCATAAATTCCCATTATTATCTTCTCTGAATCCACCTCCTTTGTGGTAAATAGTCCAATCTTTGGGCAACACATTATACACCCATTCTCCTTTATAAAAACAATGATTGCCTTTTTCTGTAGCCACCCATAATCTGTCATTTGCAAAATGGATATCAACAATATTATTTGTCTTAAAATTAACAGATTGATATTGCTTTCGTATCCCTTTTTTATCCCATTTAAATAAGCCCGAACTTAAGGTTCCTAACCATAGGTCACCATTAGGCATCTGATAACTACTCGATATGCGTAATATGTTTAGAGGATATTTTTCCCAATCATTCTTTTCTGAAAATTTAAATGCAGCAAAATTACTAAATGCTACTAATACTCCTTTTGGATCGTAAGTGAATCCGCCTAAAATATTTCTAGGTAATTGAAATTGAGTAAATGAAATCGAATCTAAATCTTGATATGAAATTTTGACTACGCCTCCTTTTTTAGGTAACCTGTTTTTACTATCTGCACCCAACCATAAGGATTCATCTTTGTCTTCAAATAATGCATTCGGACTAGCACTTAATGCCAATGAATCGAATAGCTGTTTATACCAATTTCCATCTTTCAAATAGGCTACGGCAGCCGCACTTTGGTGACTCCCTGAACACCAAATATCTCCACGTGAAGTTATCATCAAACTATTTGGATTCTCTATCAATCCATCTGTTTGATCATAGACAAACCACTTTCCATTTTTATTCTTTACAACCTCTCCATCTTTTGAAATAAACCATTTTGTACCATCCTCAGATGCCGTCTGAAAAATTAAATCGTGATAGCTTTCATTTCTTTTCCGATTATACTCTACAAAATACACCTGACCTTGACTACTCCCAACCCAAAGATTCCCATCCTTTGTTTTTAATAGTTTGAGTTCTGCTGAAAATGCTACTGGAATATTTTTGTGAGTATACTTATTCCATTTTCCTTTATAAAAATCAAGTATTGAACCATTCCCAGAAATTAAAAGGTGGTCATCATCCATTTCCGTGATTGCATAATGCTCATCATTACCCCCAAAACCTTTTGCCAGATAGATGTTTTCCCAGCGCTGTCCATCAAAGGTGCATACAGGTCTGTAAGCTGAAGAAGATACAACCCACAACCGATCTGAGGTATTTAAACTTTCTACTTGCAAACCAAACTGCGGATTACCTTTGTAGTTACGCTCATCTCTAAATGATAATGGATTATTTTCATTTTTCGTTTTTTCGATGACTATTGTTCTATGATTCTTGGTTTGTGCAAACATCCATAATGAGTCACCTTTATATTTGGTTATCGTATTGATAAAAAAGTCTTTTCGAATACCTCCCTCATAAATCTGTGGATCGATACCCATACACTTTACATTTGGAAATAAACTTTGGGCTTTGGCTACTAAATTTTCTTTAGTATAAAAGAATTTCTTTCCTGATTTATAGTAGAATAAGCCATGATTAGTGGATGCCATAAAAGCATTTTTTCCAATAATTGTAATCGCCTGAACACTAATTTGAAACTCCTTGGGTTTGGTTTTCAAGAGATATTCAAACTTACCATCTTGATAGCTTAGTAACCCATTAGTCCCACCTATCAAAATAGCCCCATCGAATGTTTCAATGGTTTTAATCAAACCAACTGGCATTTTTTTCTCTTCCTCAGAAGTATGACAAGTCCATTCGTATCCATCAAAACTATAAAGGTATTTTTGAGGATTATTAAATGCTCCCCAAATAACTCCATTATCATCTTCTGTGAAATCCGCAAAATTTAAGCCTTGAACCTCAGGGAAATTACGCCATCTCCAACGCTCAGAAATTGGACTAGGTATAGAAGATTCATATGGTTTGAGTGCCACTACCTCGGAAATAGTGAGAAGCAAAAAAAATAGAATTGATAAGCAAGTTCTGAGCATACTTATACTTTTACATACTTTTAAAAAATTATTATTCTAGTGATAATACAACTTTTAAAGCGAATCTTCTTAGGGAAAAGGAATAAAAAATGGTCTTCTTTACAGAGGATAATCGTAAAGAAGACCAAAATATATTTATTAATTCTCTAATACATGATCGACTTTATCTTTGTAATAGAACCAATCGAATGATGCTTTTGCCTTTGATTTTTCTCCATAACTACTAGCAAACATCCCCACATAAGGTCCATTAAAACCTCCAGTGACATTATCTCCTACAATTCTGGATTCTTGAGGTTCTCCAATTTGTTGTAAATCATTTTCTGTTTTTCCATAAGAGAAAATGAATTTATCCTTGTCACACTTCACCGAAAAGACAACATCATTTTCTTTATAACTCACTTTTTTTACGATGTTAGCAACACCTTTTTCAATTCGTGATAAGACAATTTCCTTATTTTTCTTAGCAAGGGTATAATGATATTGAGCATTTCTAAAAACTGTCAAACCAGACGCTTCATTTAATTTTTTAGTCTTGAAAGAAAGTTTGGTTGATGCTGTAAATTCCTCACTTTCCAAACGCTTTACAATCATGGAAGGATTACATTGCTCATCTGTTAACTTCTCAGCTCTTAACTCAACTTGGAGCTGACCTTCGTTTAACTGATACCACTGAGACTGTGGTGTTCTCAAGAAATTGTACTCTAAACGTAGTTTTGAGCTTTCAAAATCATCTTTAGCAGGTAATTTTGTAAAAGGAGTCCAAGGCAAATTCGGTCTTTTATCTTCTGCTAGCACTTTTCCATGACCTTGATTAAATACAGGAAATCCATTTTCAAAGTTTACAGGAGTCAAAAAGGTTTCTCTTGCCAACAAATAACCTGCTGATAATTGTCTTTTTCCTAGCATTACTGCCCACCAATCTCCGTTTTGAGTTTGTACTAAATCTCCGTGACCAATTGTAGTAATTGGATAGTCACTTCCTAAATGTCTGTGAGTCAGTACAGGATTGATTTGAGAAGGAATATATGGTCCTTTAATATCTTCGCTTTCAAAAACTGTAATCGCATGAGGAAAACCTGTTCCACCTTCTGCGACCATGAGCATGTATCTTCCATCAATTTTATATAAATGAGGTCCTTCCGTATAATGAGCCATTGAGCCATGTCCGTGTGTAAGTTGGACTTTAGGACCAATCATTTTCCCTGCCTTCAGATCAATTTCTTGTAACCAAATACCATTTTGTTTTTCCCAAGGCCCAGCCAAGCTTTGCACTCTACCTGCCCCCGTATACCAACTACGTCCATCTTCGTCCCAAAAAATAGAAGGATCTATACCTTTGGCATCTGGCAACCAAACCGGATCAGACCAAGGACCCGCTGGGTCTGTAGCTGTCACATAAAAATTACCATCACATTGTACACAAGTTGTGATCATATAGAAAGTACCTTCATGATACCTTAGAGTTGGTGCATAAATTCCTCTTGATGTTTTTGTATTAATCAATTTGGGTAATTGTTCAGGACGATCTAAGGCATGTCCAATCAATTCCCAATTTACAAGGTCTTTACTATGGTAAATTGGCACTCCAGGAAACCACTCAAATGAAGAAGTTGCCAAATAATAATCCTCACCTACTCTGCAAATAGATGGGTCAGGATGAAAACCCGGTAATATCGGATTTTTAAAGGTCTCAGGTTGGGCTACTAAACTCCCAAGACTAGCAATTAGGAATGTAAAGAGTAAGAATATTTTTTTCATTGTATCCTTTGATAAAATTGTGATAACCGTATTGCTGTTAGCAATTTATATGTCTTGCTGAGTTACTTAATATTTAAAGAAGATCAGAATTTTACATTTACCTCTGGTCAGTTAGATTATTCTTAGATCAAAAAGGGCAAATTTACGCTTGTTCTTTAAATTCATTCTTCAATTTAAAAAAACGTGTATCTCTATCAGAGAAATAGAGAATACACGCTCGATCACTTTTTATAAACAACACATTGAAAATATCAGACCGAAAGCTCTTCTTCTACTTCTTGAGCTTTCATGGCTTCTTCTTTTAAAGTCTTACCATTCATTTTGATATATTTTGATGGTGTAACTCCAAACTCCTTTTTAAATGCTCTGGTAAAGTATGATGGACTCTGGAATCCGACCTTTTCCATAACTTCTTGAATGGATAGATTTTCAGAAGCGAGTAACATCACTGCTTTTTTGAATTTTGCCTGACGGATAAATTGATTGATTGAGCAACCTGTTGTTTGTTTCACTTTTTTGTACAGATTTGAACGACTGTATCCTAATGTTCTACAGATAAAAGTTACATCAAGTTCTACATCAGAGATGTTTTCTTCAATCACTTTTGTAAACATATCGATAAACTCTTGATCTCTTCTGTTATCTGCCAGTTCTTTCGTATCTGCAAACATATCTGTCTGATACTTTTCTTTCAAACGGCTTCTTCGCTCAAGAATTTGCTCTACTTTTACATCTACTAAACCTACATCGAATGGTTTATTGAAGAAGGTATCAACACCAAGTTTAGCCGCTCTCAACTTATCTTGTACATTATCTTTCGCAGTTAATAATACAATTGGAACATCAGTAGCTATATTGTCTTCCTTCATTTTCTCAATCATGGACAATCCATCCATTTTAGGCATCATGATATCACTGAGAATCATATCAGGACAATTTGCCTTAATGACCTCCAAACCTTCAAGTCCATTTTGAGCAGTAACAACCTTATATTTTTCACTAAAATGTTCTGCCAAAAACTCTAACATTCTTGGATTATCTTCAACCAAAGCAATACAATTTTTTTTCGTTTCCTCAGATGTAGAATTTTCCTTTTCCTTGACCTCTTCTACTTCTTCGTAAGCCTCTTCATAACCATAATTTGCTTGGAAAGTTAGGCTATCTTCAACCACTGAGTCTGTATCAATATATTCATCAGCATTACTAGGCAGTCCAATAAATACTTCTGTCCCTTTTCCTTCTTCACTAAAAATATGGATTTCACCACGGTGTAAATGCACTAGATTTTTAACCAAACCTAGACCGATACCATAACCAACATTATCATTCTGATCGTCTTTGCCTCTGAAATAACGGTCAAAAATATTTGGTAAAAGATCTTTCTTAATTCCCATTCCATTGTCTTTCACTCTAATCCAGAATAAGTCTTCACCTTCTGAATTTTCATTGATTACAAAACGATGTTCGTAAACAGACTCAGGAGCAACCTCTAAATGGCTACATTCAAATTCTAACTCACCACCTTTAGTTGTGTATTTAATTGCATTTGAGATGATGTTATGGATAATCTTCTCCAACACTTTCGCATCACACCAAACGTAAGGATCATTCAAATTATTAAAGCTGCTTACCTTAATATTTTTCTTCTCAGCCAAAGCTTGGCACTGTGCAATGAATTTCTCTGAGAATGTTGGTAAGTCAACTTTAGAAACCTTTAGCTTGAAGTGTCCTGTTTCTAGCTTTCTAAAATCGAGTAGTTCGTTAATCAACTTATCTAGCTGCATCGAACTCTCTTCAATACGGTTAACCAATCTTGACTCCATACTAGAATCTTCTACATTGATATATCCTTTCAACTTATGCAAATTAGCCAAAATCAGCGCTAAAGGAGTACGGAATTCATGAGATACATTCGTAAAAAACTCTAGTTGCATTTCATGCATACGCTCACTTTGCTCATATTCCATTTTCTCCATATCACTGAGTTTCTTCTCCTGTTGCCATTTTAGTAGACTATAATAGCTCAATATCAGCAGTAAAATTCCAATGATTATGTATACACGTTTTGCAATCACCGATTTGTACCAAGGTGGTAAAATGACAATTTCTAATTTATTTACATCACTCCACTTCTCTTCTCCATTACTCGATTTCACTTTTAAATTATAAGTCCCACTTTGTAATTCAGTATATTGAATTTCAGGCTTATCAGTATAATTCCAAGCTGAATCTATCCCTTTGATTTTATAGGCATAAATCAACTTTTCACTGTTTGCAAAATGGAAACCCGATAGTGTAAACTCTAAACTATTTCCATGCGATGGTAATTCTATTCTGTTTGAATAAAGAATACTTTTATCTAGAACTTCCTCTCCACCCAATTGCACACCCGGAACGATTCGCTTGTTATTTACTTGAATACTCGTGATTCCTACGTTAGGCTTAAAGTCATTATTTTTGATTTGAGCAGGATAGAAATAGTTTATTCCATTTACTCCACCAAACCACAATGAAGATTTAGGACCTTTACAAACTACGTGAGGCTTGAAAGTATTAATTGACAAACCATCAATAGTACTGTAATTGATGACCTTCTCCGTTTTAGGGTCAAACAAAGAAATACCTCTACCTCCTAACCAAAGTCTATCTTGTGCATCAAATTCTATACTTTCAATATCATTTGATGAAAGGCCTTCTTCATCCGTAAAATGCTTCACTGTATATCCTAACTCTGAAAAATGTACTTTATTTAGACCTCCACCGATAGTTCCTACCCAAAGGTTATCTCTATTGTCGGGTTTAAGAGTCATAATAAAGTCAGAGTTAATACTATTACCGCTATTGTCGGTCTTTATGTGTTGTACATTTTTGAAATTACCTACCTGATCTAAAATGATACGATTTGCCCCATTCTTTGTACCTACATACAAAATTGGTTCATGTTTATCTGCGTAAACATCCGTAATCATATTGGATGTCAATCCATTGCTCATTTCTTGACCTGCATAGAAATGGGCAATTTCATAATCTTTTTCAGAATTGAAACGAATACGGTTTAGTCCAAATGTCCAAGAACCCGCCCAAATGAAGCCGTAGATATCTTCTGTGATCTCATAAATCTGTGTGTGTGTCAGAGAACGTTTATCCATTCCTGAAGAAGTAATATTGAAAAACTTCCCATTCCCAAGAAATACACTCAAACCATTATCTGTACCAACCCAAATACGTCCTTTTTTATCTTTTAATAATGATCTGATATTATTAAAACAAAGACTGTAAGGATTGTTCGGGTCGTTTTTATAGCTAACTACTTTATTCGTCTTTGTATTCACTACATAGATACCATCCGAAGAACCTATCCACAGATTTTGTTGATCATCAAAAAGTAAGGCTCTATAGTTTTTGCCTCCAATAATATCTGTAACTGCCTTTGGAAGTACTTCAAATTTCTTTTGGGTTAGATCAATAAAATTGACACCACCACCTGAAGTTCCTACCCACAATCCGCCTGTTCTATCTTCTAGTAATGAGGAAATAGTTTGAGTAGATGGCCAATACGCTTTAGTACTTTGTTTACTATAACGTACAGGTTGTGACATTTTTGATGTATACATCATCAATCCTTGATGCGTACCTACCCAAAGCTGACCCAAGTAATCTTTATGAATAGCTAAAACACCTGCTCCTTTAGGAAGTTCATCTGAAATATCATAATGTGTCAAAGCACTTTCCCAGTTCATATCCTCAATCTTTTCTTTAGGGATATGTAAAATTTGCCCTCTACCACCTAAATATATGCCTTCACTTTTATTGATGTAAGCACTATGAAAAGGATTCATGGTGTGACGGCCGATATTGATTCTTTTAATCTCTCCGTTTCTATATCTCCAAACACCATTTGTACATAAAGCGAAAGTATTATTTGCTCCATCGCTAGCAAAACCCATCACACTTACCTTCCCTAGCTGTTGTACACTGTTAACTGTTTCTATATCTTTTCCAAGTTCTACTCGGACTAAGTAACTTTGACCATAAACGAGTAACTCTTTATCATTAACCTCCAACATCTTTTTAGGTGTGATAAGGTTAGTTCCCTGAGGAAAATTGAGTTTAGTAAAACGTTCTGACTCTTTATTAAAATGAAAAATACCTCCTTCGGTCAACACCCAGATGTATCTTCCTTTACCATGCACTAACTGTACAATTCGATTTACATGTCCTTTATTATTCTTCCCATATTCTATGTGATAGTTATGAAATTGATAGCCGTCATATTTTTGAAGGCCAGATCGAGTTCCTAACCATATATATCCTACAGAATCTTGAAGTATAGATTGAACATCTGTATGTAATACCCCTTGTCGGAGATTGTAATTGTCTACCTTATAAACAGGTTTATGTTCACCTTCTCCAAAGCTCAAAAAAGACAATAAGGCAAATACAAAAGTGAGTAGTTGTTTCATGTGTTGGCCTAATTTGAATTAAGTATAATAGTTAAATAGTGCTATAAAGGTTGAAAAAATAATTTAAATGTAAGAAGTACACACTTTGGTTTTTGCCCATTTAAACACTTTTGAAACATTACGAAATACAAATGGACTATTCTCACATAATTTAAAAAGCACAATTAGATCAAAAAACTTTTAGCCTAGATTTTAATTCTCCAAAATTAAATAGACAAATTCCTCTCCAAGACTTAGATGATTAAGTGGAATTGTATCTAAATATTTCTGTTTTAGATTTAATCAAAGTTGGCTTAGCTTAAATAATTAACGTTCTAATTACATTTAACCAATCACCTATTTTTCCATAAAACAAACATTCAAATGAAATCCATACTATTTAGTATTGGCTTAAGCCTTCTGACAGTCGGTGCATTTGCACAAAAACAAAAAAAGGAGAACGTAAATAAAGAACCTTATCCCCTAGGCAATCCGGTAATTACTCATATGTATACTGCTGATGCCTCACCACATGTAATGCCCGACGGTAGAGTATGGATGGTGACATCTGTAGACCATGAAGACGGTGGTGGCTATTCTACCATGCACGCTTATCATACTTTCTCCTCGTCAGACATGAAGAATTGGGTAGATCATGGTGAGATTCTACACATTAACGACATCATACCTGAAAATACCACTGAGAATGAAAAAGATTGGGCACTATGGGCTCCTGACATGATCTATAAAGATGGATTGTACTACCTATATTATCCTGTAAGAATTCTTGATAATGTAGCATCCGAAAAAGCAGGAAAAAGAATCGTTACAAGCTACATTGCAGTTGCCGTTAGCGATTCACCTACAAAACGTTTTAGAGTTGTTAATCCAAAAATAGAAGGTACAAAAGGGATTGACCCTGCCGTTTTTATTGATGACGATGGCGAAATGTATTTGTATTGGGGAGAACATATGGCTGCTAAGTTAGCTGATAATATGATTGAATTAGCTAGCAAACCTGTAAAATTGGAGGTGGGAACGAAGCGCTTTATGGAGGCCGTTTGGATGAATAAAGTTGGTGAGGAATACCATATTTCCTACCATACCAAATACGACTGGAAAATAAAGATTACAAAAGACAACTACCTCGACCCTGACCGTAAGAAATCTGAACTATCATATTCTGTAGGTAAAAGCCCAATGGGACCTTTTACATATGCTGGTACTTTGAATTACGAACTTGGTACAAACGTTAATAATGGCCCTAAGAGTCCAAATGGCCCTTATGTACCATGGTTTCAAACACAATCTAATCATGGTGGTATCGTTGAATTTCATGGTCAGGAATACCTTTTCTATCACACTTCCGCTCTTTCTTCTTGGAGACAAGACAAGTTTGAAGGTCCTGGTACTTGGACGCAACGATCTGTTTGTATAGATAAACTCAACTACGACAAAGGCAATAAGATCATTCCCGTTCAACAAACGATAGAAGGTGTAAACTCTGTTAAAGTTAAACAATCCTTTGAACAATCATTAAAACTCAAAAAGGCAAAAATTGAAGGTAGAGTCAAATTAGTTGATAATGCTATTTTAGAGGTAAATGGACAAGCCAATGTGTCTTTTGAGAAGGTGAACTTGGGTACTGGGTACTACTATTTTGATTTAAAAACTTTAGAAGCTGCTGCATACGCTATAGAGATTAGACTAGATAGTACCGAAGGTGAATTACTGGGAACAATCAAGTTAGATGATAAATCAAAAGAAAGAAATAAAGGAGTAGCAAGTTGCTTTTTGAGAGATGCGAAAGGAAAACGTATTGTGTACCTAGTGTTTAAGTCAAAAGAGGGGAATAAAAAACCACTTCAAATCAAAGACTTGAGATTCTTTGCAGGAACACCCTTGAAAGTAAATACCATCTAGAAAATGAGAACTTTACTCATTTATATCATGTTGGTTTTTACTTTTTCTCTTTGTTTAGGAAAAGATAAAACTAAACCTCCTCATATCATCCTCATTTATGTAGATGATATGGGAATTGGCGATGCCTCTTACACGAATGGAGCAGTAACTACGACTCCAAACATCGATAAGCTTGCCCAAAATGGGAAAATATTCACGCAATACTACACAAATGCTCCCGTTTGTTCACCCTCTAGGGTTGCAATCACCACAGGGATGTATCCTATGCGTTGGAATATCAACACATTCTTGAGTAGCAAAAAACACAACAGGCTATGTGATCAATCAGATTATCTAGATGCTTCTGCACCTTCAATGGCAAAAATTCTCAAAAGTGCAGGTTATCAAACAGCTCATATCGGAAAATGGCATATGGGTGGAGGTCGAGATGTTCACTCTGCTCCCTCTATTACAGCCTATGGCTTTGATGAAGTTTGCTCCACTTATGAAAGTCCTAATCCTGATCCGCTACTCACCTCTAAAAATTGGATTTGGGCGCCAACTGACAGCATCAGACGATGGGAGCGCACAGCCTATTTTGTAGATAAAACCTTAGATTTCTTAGATCGAAATAGTAACCAAGCCTGTTTTGTAAATCTTTGGCCCGATGATGTTCATAGCCCTTGGGTTCCAACAGAGCAAGTGGAAAGAGCTGGCAAGAAAGAATTTTTCAAACTGCAAAACCTACAACCTGTTTTAGATGAATTTGATACTCAAATTGGAAGACTAATTCAAGGATTAAAAGAAAGAGGTCTTTATGAAAATACGCTTATCATTTTCACAAGTGATAATGGCCCTGCTCCAAGTTTTGATAGATTACGAACCAATCAGAAAAGAGGTGTGAAGAACAGCCTTTATGAAGGAGGAATTAATATGCCATTCTTCGTGCATTGGCCAGCAAAAATTAAAAGTGGTCAAGTAGATTCTACTTCAATCATTGCGGCATTTGATATTCTACCAAGTCTTTTAAATCTCACTGATTCAGACTTACCAAAACATACTCATTTAGACGGGGAAGATATTAGTAAAAGTCTGTTCGGCAACCAAACTTATAAAAGAAAAAAGGAAATCATGTGGGACTATGGTAGAACTCCTAAACATAATTTCCCGAAAAATGGAGATGCTAGTTTACAATTGGCATTAAGAGAAGGAAAATGGAAGTTTTTTACAGTTCCTGATGGCAGTAAAGTAGAACTCTATGATTTATCAAAGGACCCAAATGAAAAAGTAGATATATCTGAACAATACCCAAGACTCGTCAAAAAGTTTAAAGCTAAAACGATACGATGGTATCAGGAAACAGATAAATCTGAGGTTAAAGAATATTTAGTCGCACAATAAATGACAAGAATATGAAACAATTATCGCTGTTTTTCATAAGCCTATTTCTTATTAAAAGCGTATATGCTCAAAAAGATGAACGCCCGAATATTATTCTCATTCTAGCTGACGATATGGGCTATTCTGATATAGGATGTTACGGAGGGGAAATACCGACACCAAACCTTGATGCTTTAGCCGATAATGGAATTCTTTTGAGTAGCTTCTATAATACAGCCCGTTGTTGCCCAACAAGAGCTAGCTTAATGACAGGTCTTTTTCCTCATCAAACAGGAATCGGGCAAATGACAAATAGTCCTAAAGGAGATACTTTTAAAGATTGGGGTACAGAAGGATACATCGGGTATTTGAATAAAAATTGTGTAACGATTGCCGAAGTGCTGAAAGAATCAGGTTACAGTACTTATATGACTGGAAAATGGCATTTAGGCTATCACGATAAAAGTCGTTGGCCGTTACAACGTGGTTTTGATAAATTTTACGGTAGTATTTCGGGAGCAACGAGTTATTTTTATCCTAACGGAAAGCGTCCTGTAATGTATATGAATGAAGTGCTTCCGCCACCCGATTCTACTACATATTATACCACAGATGCTTTTACAGATTATGCCATTCAGTTTATTGATGAACACGAATCTGATAATCCTTTCTTTCTATATTTAGCCTATACGGCTCCACATTGGCCCTTGCATGCCAAAGATGAAGACATCAAAAAATTTGTTGGAAAGTTTACTAAAGGATGGGATCAACTTCGTAAAGAGCGTTTTGAACGTATGGTCAAAATGGGTTTGATGGATAAAAAATGGGGTCTTTCAGAAAGAGATCATAGGGTGAGAGCTTGGGAAGAAGTAGACGATAAACAGCAAGTTCGTTCAGACTATCGAATGGCTGTCTATGCTGCTCAAGTATTTTGTATGGACTATAATATTGGTAAGGTCGTTGAAAAACTTAAGACAGATGATGAGCTTGACAATACCTTAATTCTTTTCCTTTCAGACAATGGTGCTTGTGCCGAACCTTATCAAGAATTTGGTGGGAAGCCTGACTCCTTTATCAATAAAGCTACTTTTTCGGGAGCTGTTTCTTACGGAATATCTTGGTCAAACCTTTCTAACACACCATTTCATGAATACAAGGTAAAAACATATGAAGGAGGAATTTCAACGCCACTGATTGCACATTGGCCAGCCAAATTCAAAAAGAGAAAAGGTAAGATTGTACATCAACCTCATTATTTGATTGACATCATGCCTACTATTTTAGAGGCCTCTGAAGCACGTTATCCTAAAAATTACCATCAAGGCAACAACATCCATAATTTGGAAGGAATTAGCCTTTTACCACTACTTTCTAAAGGAAAAGGTGATGCACATGAATATATGTTTTGGGAACATCAATCTAATTGTGCGGTCAGAAAAGGAGATTGGAAAGCCATCAAAAAGTTGAATGATAAAGAATGGCAACTCTTCAATCTAAAGAAAGATCGTATTGAGTCTGATAATTGTGCAAAACGATATCCAGAAATCGTTGAGGACTTGGCTCAAAATTGGGAAAAATGGGCTAAAACGCATTATGTACTCCCAAAACGGATTTCTAAAAAAGAAACTTCTTCAAATCAATAAAAATAAAAGCCCAATTAGTAGACATCAGAAGCTACTTATTGGGCTTTTAATTTATTCTTATTTAAAAAATAGATACTCAAATTACTCTAAGAAAATCAAAGGATTATAGTTCACTAGCTTTCTTTCTGAAAGACTTGGATAAAATTCTAGCATTTTCAATTAAACGCACCATTTCTGCTCGATAGCCTTCGTCATCTCTTCCTTTGGCACCTTTGGCTAGTTCTTTAGTAGAATCCCAAGTAGCGTTTCCTCTGTATTTGGAGTTTTTGAGAAGCATCCCAAATTGTGCTACAGCAGCAGAGAAACGGAAATTATTGCTACTTACTTCAAAAGGAATTGGCGTGTTTTTGACTACTTTTTCAACCAACTGACTCTTAGTGCCTTCAGGTTGTTTGTATCTTAGCTTGAGTGTGATAAGGTCATTACTTTCAAGTGCTGCAACTGTTGGTGCCGATTTTTGATATTTTAAATTCGTATTTGATTCCATACCAGATGCAGGTACAATTTCATAGAGTGCTGTTACGTTATGCCCAACGCCAATTTCTCCAGCGTCCTTTGTATCATCATTAAAATCTTTATTGGCTAAAGCTCTATTTTCATAGCCTATAAGTCGATACTCAGCAACCATAATCGGGTTGAATTCTAATTGGAATTTGACATCTTTTGCAATGGTAAATAATGTACCACCAAATTCTTTCACCAAGACTTTCTGAGCTTCTAAAAAGTTATCGATATACGAGAAGTTACCATTCCCTTTGTTGGCAATGATTTCCATCTTGGCATCTTTATAATTCCCCATTCCAAAACCGAGAACAGAAATGGCTATCCCTTTTTCTCTTTCTCTTACAACGATTTGCTCCAATTCTGCATTACTGCTTTGCCCTACATTAAAGTCTCCGTCTGTGGCCATTACAATTCGGTTATTTCCACCTTCTATAAAATTATCGTTGGCAACTTTATAAGCCAATTGTAAACCTTCTCCTCCAGCACTAGCACCACTTGCACGTAAATCTTCTAATGCTTCAATGATTCTATCTTTTTCATTACAAGGCGTGGACGGTAATACAATACCTGAACTTCCTGCATAAACAACAATCGCTACGCGATCCTCAGGTCTGAGTGTTTCAAGTAGCAGCTTAAGAGACGATTTTAAAAGAGGGAGTTTATTACTGTCAGACATAGAACCCGATACATCCAATAAGAAAACGATGTTGGAAGGAGGTAAATCTTTATGGTCAATTTGTTTTCCTTGAAGACCAATATGAAGTAGTAAATTATCTTGATCCCAAGGACAAATTGATAGTTCAGAGTTTATACTAAATGGGACATCACCTTCAGGTTGAGGATAGCTGTAATCAAAATAATTGATCATTTCTTCCAATCTGACAGAAGCTCTTGGAGGAAGAGTACCGTTATTCAAATACCTTCTGACATTGCTGTAAGAGGCAGCATCAACATCGACCGAAAAAGTTGAAAGCGGGTGAGCAGTAACAGTTTTGAAAGGGTTTTCTTCTACGAAGGCATATTCTTCATTAGGGTTTGTCTGAGGATCTTCTTCCTCTGGTAAATCTTCAGGTTTTTGCTTTTTTGGAAGTTGGTTAGGCTTCTTCTTATTAGGCTTGAAACCTAAAGATTTTTTTACTTCAAGACCAGAGACTTTTTGCTCTATGATAGAATAGGCACCCTCTTCTTCAGAAACTTCATAATAGATACCTTCTTGGCTATATTCTTCAGGAGATATCTCTTCATCATACTCAGGGACAGAAATCTCTATTTCTTCAATTTGAGTTTCGTCAGGCACTTCTACAATAGCTGGCACTGATACTACAGATTGATTATTCTTCCCTTTTTTCTTTCTTGGCTTGAAACCAAATACCTTTTTTCTACCATATCCTGATACTACAACTTCGTCTAATTGTTCTGTGTCAGGTTGAAGTTGTACATCAATTAGTCTTTTGCCTTCAATTTTAATTTCTTGACTTTTATAGCCTATGTATTCGAAGACTAGTATGTCTGAAGGTTTTGCTTTTATACTGTACTTTCCATCAAAGTTCGATACTGTGCCCATTGAAGTGCCTTTTACTTGAATATTAACACCAGGTAAAGGATCCTGATTCTCATCTGTAACAGTTCCAGCGACAGTAATCTCTTGAGCAAGACTTAAGCTAATGGAGCTGATAAAAAATAGTAGAGAGAAGATGCTAAGAAGTTTATTTTTCATAGTGTATGATTAAAAAATGAATACTTGAAAGGATTTACTAAGTACTTTGATTTTAATCTAACAATTAATCAGTCTGAATAAAAGTAGATTGTATAAAATTTATGATAAATAAAGATATGATTATCAATTGAAATGCTCCACGTTATCAGAATTAAAAACAATAGTATAATTATAAGCTTTTGAGATTTAGTTGCTCTACTTTTTAGTTAAAGAATCACCATTTTAAAAGCAAAAAGTAACCCCTTCTTCTAAAAGCTAATTAGACTTTAAGAAAAAAGGGTTTTTGTAAAAAGTAATCAAGTTCTAAGGCTAATCAATTAATAGTCTTCAACAATGCGAGCTAATTTTTCACTCATTCTTTAGTATGGTGACCGATGAAGAATGACAATTAAATTTATAATAGGAAAATATAAAGGTTTTTAAAGTCTACTAAAGTTGAAGCTATAGATATACTTAGTTGTGAATGATTCTGAAACCTGATAATTTACATTCAAATTAATCCTCTTTCATTGATAAAGGAATCAAATAGCTTTGTCCTTTGAACAATAAATGGATTGTTCCCTTACCTTGATCTGGAGTAGCATGACAGTGGTAGCTTTCGCCTGTGCTTTCATACGTGAATACAAAAATCACACTTGACTCATTACCTGACCATGTTCCTGTTGCAGAAAAATATCCGTTTACAGATTCAACAGAGCATACACCGTTAGCTTCAAAAGTGATGTTGAAAGGAACAAAATTACCTGATACTAACCACTTCGTGCCATTCAAGCTAGACACAAAACCTTCTTTTAATGCTTCTGGTTTTAAAAACGATTTTTCAACAACTTTTTCCATAATTTTAATAATTAAATATTGTCTCCTACTCTATTCATTAGGCTTTTCGGATTACGCCTATCCATCTATATAAATGACTAATGACCGCTAAAGGCATGGACTACGGACAATCCATCTTTTGAAAACTATTAATTGCTTGACATATCAACTAGACTGATTCCGCCAAATAAATCTTCAGAAGCTAGGTCAATGACAAGTTTAAATTTAGATGGCGTTTTAATACTGATCGTATCTAAGGCCTTCTGATTTTTTGGATATGGAGTTTCTGTCGTAAGACATTGTAGCATAATAACTGCTTCATCTTCATTTCCATCATTCCAATACAATTGGTACTGTCCTTTGAATGTCGAAATCTGTAATAAGCTTGTGTTTGGAAAAGGTGCGTCAAATTTTAGAATTGGAAAATTAGGCACTTGAATAGTTCCTGTACAGACTTTTCCCCACTCCCAATTATTTAAAGTGTTTTCTGCATAAACAAATGGAGTACCTGTAGTTGTAGTCTGATTTTGTACCTCCACCTCGGCAACTGAATATAATACTGACATTATAATAGGTTTTAAGTTTAACTTATTTATCAATTTTTTGGGTTACTAATCATAATCTATATCACATTGGTAGCTACTCAAATGAGTCTTTGTGTTTGATTACTTTACAAATGTGGAGTTTTCACCTTCAGTATCCATACCTCATACAGCGTATACTGAGATATACCACATTTGTGCATCTAAATTTCTCAGAATCAGAGTTACCCCATATATATAATATACCTTAAATAGTGTTTTAAACGGGCTGTCAGTAGCTCATACCACAAATGAGGTATTGGTATTTACCACATACTGACGATGTTTCTACAAAAGTCAATTGCTAGATTTGTATTAAACTTTCTAAATAAGAGAAAGGAGCTTATTTAATGAAGATAGATCTTAAATTTTTTCAGATAGGATGCATAGACTTTGGTTAATAATGATTTGCCTAAATACGCTGCTTTTAATACTGCCAATCGCTTTCGGTAAAGGCACACTTTATTTTACAAAGCAGAAGAAAAAGCATCATCTTAATACCATCGAAAAAAAAACTCAAAGGCAATCAGAAATAAGACTGCAACTACCTTCATATAAAATTGAAGTGGTAACAGGTAGTAATGTATCTGATGTTCATCTCTCGGTCAGCTCAAACTTAGATGAAGAAATTATTTTTTTAAGGCTGAACGTAGCAAGTAAACACCCCTTTTTCACTTATCAAGTTTATGACAATAACAGTCGGCTTATACAAGCTGAAAGAGTAAAATCAAGCACTTCTTTACTCAATGTTTCTAGACATTCATCCACATCATTTTTTATGGTGAAAGTTTATGAAGCTGGAAAAATCAAGAAAGTATTCAAAGTCAGTGAAGAGATTTAATAGTTGTCGCTAGTAATCATTAGACATACACTCTTTTTTAAGAAATCAGATTGTAGTCAAAATGAAAAAATATACCCTAAATTATCAATCATTCAAGCTCAAGAATGATTATTCTAATATTTTAATTTTAAATAGTATATTTAATTATCCAAAAACCAAAAGCTAACATTTATGAGTAACATTGTCACAATCTTTTTCCGTATTAACTCTGACGATACAGGATTAGTATTTTCAAATAGTGAAAATGGTCCTTGGGAAACAGATCAGAACTTCTCTACAAGTGTACAAGGTGGAGATACTGTATATTGGAAAATGCCTCCTACAAATCCTCCTAAAACCATTAATAGTATATCTTTTACTAAAGATGGAGGAGAAAATATTTTTACATCTACTCCACATGAACCTCAGTCACATGACTGCCTCGAAGGCGTAGTTCAAACTGGCTTACCTGCTAACACAGTAGAAAAGTATGAACTGACTGTTGAAATCGATGGAAAGACATATAAACATGATCCTTCAATAAAAATTGATACTTAATTCTAAGTTTATGAAAACTTCAATAAAAGCCTTTCATCTATTGATGGGCTTTTTTTGTCTGATAATAGGAACTGTTTACGGACAAAATCAGAGAATTGCTGATAGCCTTAAGATCATCTATGAACAAGGTTATAATGATGACTCTATTCGTTTCGAACATTTAAGAAAACTAGCTTTTAATGAGGTTAATGACTTATCGCTTTCCATAAAGTATGCCGATGAACTGATAGAACTGGCAAAAAAGAAAGAAAACAATCTTTACTTATTTAGAGGTCATCATATCAAAGGTTATAAATTAAGAGATTTTGGTGAGCTAGATTCTGCTACAGATGCTTTCATAAATGCTCTTCATGCGGCTCAAAAAGCTCAATTTAAACCTGGAATTGGGACTTCTTACAGTAGTATCGCAGATGTATATAAAATATCTGGGAATCATGATGTTGCAATTCAGTATTATAAAAAAGCTATTGGCATATTGAGAGAATCTAGTGATTCTTTAACTTTAGCTGGCATTATACTTAATACTGGAGATGAATATCTTACAATTCAAAAATATGATTCGGCATTGCTATTTTTCGAGGAGTCGGGTGAGCTTTTTAGAAAAGTAAATTACCCAATTGGTTCTGTTTACAACTTAGGAAACATGGGGATGGTCTATGCAAATACAGGAAAATACACACTAGCACAAGACTGTATAAATGAGGCCATTCAAATGCTAGAAACCTCAGAAGACTTCTACCCTATTTGTTTCTATCTGCTGACAATCTCTGATATTTATAAGGATAAAGAAGATCATGCGAATGCAATTCAGACAGCCAAAAGAAGCTTAGATATTGCAGAAAGACATGGAATGAAGCAACAAATCAGTGATGCTAACCAAAAACTGTATGAGCTGTATGAGTTGAAAAAAGATGATCAAAAAGCTTTGTCTCATTATAAAGCACATATTGCTTTTAGAGATAGCGTCAATAATTTAGAGTCTGTTCAGAATCTAGCTGATTTACGTACCAATTTTGAAATCAACCTTAGAGAAAAAGAAATCTCTATTTTAGAGAAAGAACAGAAATTAGATAGAGGATATATTCTGATAAGCCTTGTTCTGTTATTGTTTGCTGTAGTTCTTATTTTATACTTCAGACAAAACCTTAAAAATACTAAGCTTTTAGCATTGAGTCAGCGAAAAGCACATGAAAGAGACATTGAAAATCTTTTGAATAAACAAGAGACCAAAGCTTTACAAGCAATGCTAAATGGAAGTGAGCAAGAGCGAAAGCGTATCGCTCAAGATTTACATAATCATTTCGGGAGTCTAATGGCTACGATTAAGGTAAATGTAAATGCAATAGAAGAAAATCAAGCGCCAAATAAGCCTACTTTAGAAAAGTTGGTGAACAAAGCTTGCAATGACATTAGAAGTATTTCTCATGAACTAAATATGGGAATTTCAGAGAACTTTGGTTTAGTACCTGCTATAAAAGAGCTCATACAGCATTTACAAGTTGCAAAAGACATTTCTGTAGAACTATCCTGCTCTGTTGGAGACTCTCAACTCGAATTAGAAGATGAAATTTTAATTTATAGAGTCGTCCAAGAGCTTATCAGTAACGCCTTAAAACATGCTCAGGCTACAAAATTGAGTGTCATGCTTACTTGCTTTGAAGATGATGAACTCATCAATATTCTAATTGAAGATAACGGAAAGGGTTTTTCACCAGAAAAGATAGCAAAAAAGTCATCAGGTATTGGCTTAGATAGTTTAACCAAAATGATAGAAGAGCGTTCTGGTGAATTGAAGATAGATAGTCATCCTAAAAGAGGGACAACAATATCAGTTGATTTACCAATTCATATTTCACAAGTAATACTCTAAATTATGATTCGAGTTTTATTAGTAGAAGACCATCAGTTATTTGCTGAAGGTCTTAAATCCATGTTTAAAGTTCAAGATGGAATAGAAATAACACAGCATACCGTAAATGGATATCAGGTGCCTTCTTTATTAGTAGAACATCCAATTGATATCATTCTTTTAGATATCGATATGCCGATAATCAATGGAGTTGAGGTGCTAAAACTTTTAAATGAGAAAGGAATAGATACTCCTGTTCTGATGCTCACAATGCATCAATCGATAAATCATATCAGAAAAGCACTCGAGAAAGGGGCTAATGGCTACATCATGAAAGATGCTTCTAAACCCGAATTGGTCGAGGCAATTGAGAAGACAAGTCAAAAACAAAGTTACTTTCACCCACAAATCAGTGAACAAGTATTTGACTACTTCAGAAACAAAAACAAAAGTACTGAGAGCTTGAATGGCCTCTCTGAAAGAGAAATTGAAATCATAGAATGCTTAACTGAAGGTTTAAATAGTCGAATGATTGCAGAAAAACTTTTTATAAGTGAGCATACTGTGAGAACACATAGGAGAAATATAATGCACAAGCTCAATGTAAAATCAGCGACAGCACTTGTACGCTATGCCATCGAAAATGAGTTGGTTAATGGAAATTAAATTCTTCAAGCTTTTCAAAACTAGCTAAATTATAAACTACCTAATTTACCCCATTGTATATCTATGATTCAACCTCATAAATACTCTTCAAAAAACTGACTCAACTTTTAGTATCTAATTAACTCTATTTCTTTCCTTATCATTTTAGACATCTATAAGCAGTTAAATACCAATCTGCTTCATTTCAGCGTGCGAAATCGTACAAGACTGTCTCTTTTTCGAATAGTATTTTTCAATTACCTCATATCCATAACAACCACTAAACCTTAATTATCAATCAATTACAAATTGATGGCATAGCTTTGGCATTTTCCTTAAGCGTACTACAACAGTACAACTTAATTAAGATTCAGTGTTCAAATAACTTATAAAGAAATTAACTATTACAAATTATGAAAAAGATTACTACCCTTATCGCTCTTGTAACTCTAAGTGTCACTGCTTTTGCTTCAAATGATCTTTTCAATGAAAAAGAAAACAAATTTGAAAGCTTAAAAATAAAAGTAGCTTCAGCAAAAAGTTCAGATTGGAATACACCTTTTGAAGCTGCACAAATCTGTCTAAACAACCAAAAGAATATGTCTGATGCGTATGTTTGGGTGGAGCAATCAATTAAGGCTAAGGCTACCCCTCAAAACCTTGAGCTAAAAGGTGATTACTTGGCATTACATGGCTTGAATCAAATGGCTTTTGAGAACTACAAAAAAGCTTTGGAACTTAAAATTGCTTTAGGAAGTGAAGACTTCAAAGCACTACAGCAAAAAATTCAAACTTTAAAAAAAAAATTCTTTCAACTCAACAGTTGAAAGAATGTAGACGCATAAATGTATCAATAAAAAAGCTCCATACTTTAGTTAGTATGGAGCTTTTCACATTATAAAATACGATATATAAACGTTCGAGAAGTTGATAATAGATCAATACCACAAACTTCAACTATTCTACTCTTTATTTACTTCGTTTTGTTGTAATTTTTTAATCTTGACAATTGGCCCAGGACACAAAGCTTGATGACATGATATACAGTTCTTAATCAAATTATCATAAACCCCGATTAATTGATCTGGTTCTGAAGATTTCAACTTTTTAATGTTTTGCAAATGAACATTTGCATATGCTTTGTAATCCATTGAAGCCACTTTTTCAGCTTGAGTTGCCTCAGCTGTTAGTATTTCATCATGCTTCAAACTGATCTTTATAGGTTCACCATTTGTAATTTGCTTTTTAACAAGTTCAGCTTCATCAAACATCGCCCTCATCAGTAGAGCTAATTCACTATCTCCATTAGGGTTAATACTTTGTTGCGTCTGATTTTTACTGTTTTTAGCTTCATTATTTTCATTTTGACAGGAAACTACCGTAATAAAAATCAGAAGTGAGTATGTTAATAATTTTAGTTTAGCTATCATCTAGTTTTAGTTTTACTAATTACACAAAACGATCTATCTAAATGTAATAAATAGAATAAAATCATACTAATAAAATTGATCTTAATAAATTAAAGAGATAGATGATTTCACAACTATACCAGCTGTAATTAAAGATTTAGGGAGATAGAAGAACTATGTCTAAACAGCATCTTTTAAAATTACGTAGCCATATTTTTCATATACGAAAGCCCATATCCACTTCAATGGGAAAGGGCTTCTTTCATATCTTCCGTACATAATTACAGAAGCCTCTTTTTTAAAATAGCTTTAAAAAAGAGGCTTGGGAATAATACTGAGTTTTGGTTTTATCTAAAACGCTAACTTTAGAATAGCTCTAAACCTCCAATCTCAATAACACTTTCACCGTATACTGTAATCTCAGATTTTATAAAATCTTCTGCCTCTGCTTTATAGATATTATCTACATATTTTTGAGGGTTACGATCAATATAAGGGAACCAAGTGCTGTGGATCTGAATCATTACTTTATGACCTTTTTTGAAAGTATGATGAATATCCTGCAAAACAACATTTACATCAGTTACTTTATTTGGCTCGAAAGGCTTCGGTTTCTCAAAGCTATCTCGGAAACGACCTCTTAGTACCTCTGATCTTACTAATTGCTGATATCCTCCCATGATGATGTTTTCTGGGTTATGATCATAATTTGGATGATCTTGCGGATATACATCAATTACTTTTACCACAAAATCAGCATCAGTTCCAGTCATAGCAACTTTTAACTTAGCCAAAATCTCACCTGACAACAATAAATCTTCTTCCAAAACTTCTGTTTTAAAAGTCAATACATCTGGTCTGCGAGATGCATATCGTTGATCATCTGTCATGAAACGACGTGGTGTAAAAGTCACTCCTTCAGTTTGTGAAGTATAAGGCACAGGTTTCATTGGATCACTGATGTAAGAGAATTCAGCAGCTTTATCTGTTGGTTCGTTGATACTTAAGGTCTCATTACCTCCAAAATAAAATTTATAGTTCTTTGTACTTGCTGCTGGCCATTGATCATATGTATCCCACTGTTTCTTACCTGTATCATAGACATATGCCTCAGGTAATTCTTCTATTGATTTACCTTTTAGATAATGTTCGAAGAAATTAGCTTCGATTTCTTTTTGAAAAAATGTTGAAATACTATCACCAAAGTAAATATGATTATGTACCGACTGTCCATCTTCTTTTGCCCAACGGCCATGATCCCAAGGCCCCATCACAATGGTATTTTTTGCCTTAGGGTTATGTTTTTCAATGGTTTTATAAATATTCAAAGGCCCATACAAATCTTCTGCATCAAACCATCCGCCAACTGTTAGTACAGCATGATCAATTCCTCTAAGGTGGGGAAGAATATTTCTCTTTTGCCAGAATTCATCGTAGTTAGGATGTTCAACGATATTGTTCCAGAAGAAATTACCTTGTAAATACTTTTCTGTCAAATTTTTCAGAGGCCCTTGAGCTAAGTGAAAGTCGTATCCGTCTGCACCTGCATCATTATAAAGCTTACGAATATGGTCTACATACCAAGGCTTCTTTGTCAGACTATCTTTATGATAACCAAAAACAGCCAATGCACCTGTATAACTTTGCAGGTATGCTCCATTATGGTGAAAATCATCAAAGAAGAAATCTGCAATAGGTGCTTGAGGTGAAGAAGCCACTAACGCAGGGTGAGCATCTGGAAGAGCAGCAGCCGTATAATGCCCTGGGTAAGAAATCCCTTGCTGCCCAACTTTCCCGTTATTATTCGGAATATTATTAATCAACCACTCAATCGTATCCCAAGTATCAGAGCTTTGATCTATCTCCTTTTTATTCTTAGGATTGTTTCCCTTAATGTTCGGAGTCATATTCGTAAATACGCCTTCAGATTGATACCTTCCTCTTACATCTTGGAAAACAAAAATATACTTATCCTTCACCAAATAAGGAGATGGTTGACTTCTCAATTTGAAGTTATCTTGATTAGAGGCATTGTAACAAGTACGATGCATAATAAAAGGATACTCAGTTGATTGATCTTTTGGGGTATAGACTAGCGTATACAATTTGATTCCATCACGCATTGGGATAAAATGTTCTGACTTATCATAATGCGTAGCCATATACGTTGAGTCTACTTGCTGTGCCTTTACATACATTGAAATCAATGCGAGGCACCATACTAGAAATAATCGTTTCATTAATGAAAGTTTGTTGTAACTGAATTGATAAAAAATATGAATAAGCAATATAGAAAAATTCAGTTAACACTTGTTGCAATTATTCGTGTTATGAAAATATTGTGATGATCATATGAAATAGAAAACGCATCTGTTTAAATCACATATGATCGAAATTAAACTATACAAGCGGTGTTTTTATATTGTCTTTTTTATGAAGTACTAGGACAATTGATTTTTAGATAAAAAAATACTGTTCTTTGAGTTACTCTAAGTACTCATACATGAAGAAATAAGGCGGGAACAGTTCTTCTGGCTCGATAAATCTGCTAAAATGTCGAGTCTTAAGACTCTTGCTTTCATAGATAAATCCTTAGATGCTGCACTACTCACTTCAATAACTCTTCGAATAGGTCTTTACTTTCTTCCTTTATAACACCACATTTTAGTGTTTCTTTCTTTCAGTACGAGGTAATCTAAAACAACAAAATCCACCCGATCATATCAAAATCCCAAAGTGGCTTATATTGTTTCATCCTCAATTCCTCAAGCTATGATTATCTTTTCATTTTGGCACTATAAGTGCCTGATTCGAGTATACTCGGCTAAGCCAAGTACGAAAGATTAGTCTTTAATCATTCGAGGATGATCGGGGGAAAATCCAATAATGTTATGACTTTTGACAGACCAAACATTTCCACTATCTCTAAACATATGTAATTCTATATCAACAAAGGATGATAGGCTAGTCCTTATCCTATAATTCCTTTTTAATTTTAAAATGGTCGTATCTTGAATAGAGCCCATTTCGTTTAAATTATCAATACGCTCCTTTCTAGGGAATCTTTTTCTAAGTTCACTATTATTATTAATATATTCTTTTGCCACACTATCTAAACTCAAATTGAATTCAAAATTATTTGACAATAAATAAAAAATCAAAGCAACAGTAATAAATGCTGCCAAAGCCTTAAAAATTGATTTATAGATATGCTCCATTATCTTTTGTGTATTGTAAGTTGTACATCAGTTTGTATCTTAATTAAGACAGCAGAAGATGCTGAGCTTTTAACTAGAACTTTAGAGTAACCTGTTACAACATCATACTCCTTTTCACCATAAACACCTGGAGGAATGATTAGTTTTTAGTCATTACTCGGACATTGGAGGGGAATCTCAGAATACAACAACGAATCTAATTCACTGTAAATCATTTTATTCCAAATATTCTGTTCACTTGAAATAGCTCCATGTAATGTTTCTTTATCATATTGTTTTTGTTTTATATCACGAGCTTCAAATAGTGTATATATTTGTTCTAAGTATCTATCTAATTCAGAAATTCTCTTCGTTCTTAAATCTTTGATAGACTTTTTAATTTTAAGTACATACAAATAAGTAATATCAAAATGAAGTCTTTCATGTTCTAGTAAAGAGTTATCAATATCTTGATCACCAGTTAAGACTAAAAAGGATTCATTTGGTAAAAAAATAGCTTCAACTTCAAAATTTGGGTATAAGCTTCCATCATTGTATTTTTCAATTATAATTACTGATGAACAACTGCCTTTATAATAAGAAATTGAATCAGGTTTACCCTTGAAGTCAGATATTTTTAACTTTAATTCTTCATTCCAATAGATTGAATCCTTTAAACTTTGTCCATAAAGAATTGAGAAAAAACTGTAATAAAGAAAAATAAAAGATATTATTATTTTCATTTTTAGTAGTTTAGTTAGGTATATTTAAGATCTCAAAAATAACAACTTTCTTATATTTTTTTGAACATATTAAAATACCAATTTGGTCAACATCTAATGATAACTGATTCGAATTAACACCTGTATGTAGTAATAATCCTCTTACAGCTCTTGCTCTCCTTATCATCAAACTATAATAATTCATTCCATCCCTTCATGTATTTTCTCTACTATTCGTCCGTAAATGCTTTGCGGATGCTTGCATGTGGCACATCCTGTGCCAAAACTTACACAAAAGTTAATACCTAAATAACTACTTTACTAAAAAAGAAACCACCCTATACTACTTGAGTATAAGGTGGTTCTGTCTTTTGCTTACTTTACTTTCTTGATTCTTGACAGTTATCGAGTAATTTCAATTTTTCATTCAATTTGATCTTTCACTGCGGGTATAATCTATCATTTATTTTTATAGCATTCTTGACTGAGTCCGCCAATTTCCCTTGATGAAACACGAATGTTGCACTCGCACAAAAATTAACTCCCATTCAATATCCACCCCACAAATCAACCCAAGCTTCGCATGATGGGACAAGAATCCCACTTAAACGTATTAGCGGGGAGTTTGTCACAAAAGCGGTAGAGGGGTTGTCTGTGGGCTGACCGTTTTTTATGTGGCTTGATTTTCTGGGCGGACGCAGTCTTCGTTTCTTTGATCAAGCAAAGAAATGAAGACTTACATTTGAATAAGGAATATAACCTCCACTGTGCATGAATTTATATGAATGGAAAATAAACCTATTTTCTTATGTCCTAGTACTTATCTTCCATTATTGAGTTTGACTACTCTTCGAGCATCCGCAAAAAAATTATTGAGCAAATGATTAGCATTTTGTTATTCATCGAAAGTCGGGGGTAGTTGAACAAACAATTCCATTTTAATGGTTGAGTCTCTATGATTCTCATTAAGCCATACTTCTTTAAGAATTATTTTATGTTTTAAATCATAATAAATAACCTTATCTGGCATAAATGTATTTACCCCTTCACTATAATCAATTTTATAAATATATGTGCTATCACTCAAATAATCATATGTCCTGTATTTGTTAAGTTTTTCTAGACAGATTACAGTCCCCCTATAAGAACCTCTATGTGTAGAGAATTCATAGCTCTCACCTTTATTGACATTAGTGTTCAACGGAATTTCTTCTAATACGTCTCCACTAGTATAGACTGTATCTATTAAATTTATTGAGTTTATATCAAATTTATCTCCATCACAATAAGTAACTTTATAAGTGTAAATTGATACCTTTTCCCAGTATGCTGTTGTTGTATCCCTAGACCTATAATACTGAGTGTAAAAATTTATCAGGTCATTACCATTTTTATTAATACTATTACAACTACACAGTAATATAAAAAGTGACAAAATAATTTTATCCAATCTTTTGAATAATAACTTTCTCATATATACCAAGCCATTTCATTACCCCAGAATCATTTTTATAAGTGAAGAAGCAAGATAAAAAGATACAATTTTGAGCCATTCTTTTAGCTTACTATTCTAGAATAGTAGACTTACATTTCACTAAATGTAAGCTTCTGCTTGATTTTACTGATCAACTCGTTTTTCGTTTTAGCACTCAATTCAAAGCTTTCTTTGTCTTGTCCACAACGAAGTTTCATGGAAAAAGAAATGCCCTCTTCACTTTCTGAATAAAACCCACTCACTTTACAGGCATTTGGATATTTTTTGGTATTGAAGAAAACAATTGAAGTATCCTCTCCACGAGCAGCCAAGCCTTCTAGCTCTTTGTCGATAGCATCAGATAGTCCGAGATTATCTTCTCCCTCATCAAGGTTGATCACAGATGAGTAGACAAATACCCTTTTCGGTTGTGCCAAAGGAATCTTTCCTTTATCTGCATCTTCCAAAATACCGATATCAAACGAACCTCCTTTGGGCATCAATAGTTGAGGTTGCTGGATTCCGCCCAATCCTTCTGCTAAAGTAGGTACAGTCTCTCTTGCATGATTCAAAACTGTAAAAATGTCAATGTATTTATCTTCTTTAAGGGCTGCACCTTTCATGGCTTGCAAGATTGAATAAGTCAACAAGCCTTGCCCGTATAGACTCGCTTCATAAGAAACCGCATCAGCTGCACAGCCCGAAATGATGTACATACCTGTTCGGTCTTTCATTCTGTCCATTGCCTTAAACTGCGATGCTTCAATGCTTCTTGAAGCCACAAGATTGTCTACTGCTTTTCCAGAACCACAAGCATCAATGATCATCACTTGCTTTAGGGCAGCACTCATATTGATCCAATCTACCCACTCATTAGTACTGATGGTACGCAAGTTTCTCACCTGTGGATCGTTGTAAGCATTTTTGTTAGAAGCAGTCGCATCAGAAGTTAAGTAATAGAAATCTCCATTTACACCTCCCCAAGTCACACCATGCCCCGACAGGTAAATCACGATCACATCTTTGTTGGTCGCTTTCTCACTGATCTCTTCAAAAGTTGCCTTGATATTACTTTTGGTCGGTGTAACCTCATCGGCAGAGGTCAGTGAATAAATGTGTGTTTGCTCTTTACCAAAGAGGTTTTCTGCCCCTAGCTCCATGGCTTTGGCTATGGCTTTTGCATCTTTGACGGTATATTTCAAATTGATCTCTTCGTTGGCATACTCTCCTACTCCTACAACCACTCCGTAAAAATTCGGTTGTATTTTAGCTTCTTCTTCAAGGTTTAGGAATATTTCGATTTCTTCACCTTTTGTCTCCACAAAACCATCGGCAGAAGCCGCTTTTACAACAACTGTATTGTTGCCATTCTTCAAATACGGATGATCTTTGAGAGTATATGAGATTTCTTGAACAGCAAGTGTGGTATCTATTTCACTGCCCCTTGTGTCATTAGCTACTTCTTTTCCATTAATGAAAATAGACACTTTTCCATAGCCACCATCTCGTTTTTGGAGCGTAATGGGAACTTTACCATTTTCTAGTTTACCAAGCATCACTTTAGGTGCAGACTTCACTTGATTTAGGTTTCTCACATCGGGTAAGGCTTCTCCGCTCAGTACTCTTTTGGCAAGCTGTGGATACCAGTATCGGTCTTTTAGCTGTGAAAAAGCAATGACTTCGTTTCCCTTTGTCCAGTAAAGCTTGTCCATTATTTTAGGGTCAGCATCAAAAAGACCACTAGGGTGAATATCGACAGAACTATGGTTTTCATCATCCAATTCTATTCGTCTAAAAAGGACTTTTTTGGTTTTGAGATTGGAGAAAGTCACACTTCCATCCATAGAGGTCGAAAAAATCAAGTCATTGTCTAGTAACTGAAGCTGTGTGACCTGTTGATCATGCGTCTCTAATGTGTGTGCTAATTTCAGATCTGAGGAGTTGATAAACCTTAGCTTTCCATCTGCACATCCTGCTATGAGAAGTCCATCGTTAGTCATTCTCAAATGTGTAATGGCTCCAGAGCTAAAGGCTTTGACTTCTGTTTTTTCATCCAATAAATCCCATTTAATGATCTGTCCATTAGCCGTTCCGATAAACACATAACGGTGATCTGTACTAAACTCAATACAAGGGAAATAGCCATATTTCCCACCTGTATCAAGCATCTTTTGCTTGCTTCCATTTTCCATTGACCAAACAATGCATTCTCCCCAAGCCGTTGAAATTGCCAAATCTCCGAAGGCATTCATAGACCTTATGCCCGAGTCATGTCCTTTTAGGCTGTGGGTGATAGCTTGTTTTGTCGTATCCCACACTTTAATTCTGTGGTTTTCTCCCAGTAAGAAAATATACTGTCCTGTTGTGTCGGTCGTAAAGCTTTTAATCTCTTCTTTAAAACTATCGATTAATTCACCATTGGGTAATTTCCAAATTTTTACTTCCTTATCGTTTTTTGAGTGTGTAGCATAAAACAGATTATCCTTAGTCATTACACTATTGGTAATACGAGTATTGTGCGCATTATTTTTTTCTAGTACCAGCTTTTGGTTCTGATCTAAAATTTGGAAGTGCTGATTATCTACTATTGCTGTGTATGTTGAACCAGTTGTGATGGTTTCTTCTAAATCCCAAGCCCAAGATTCACTTGAAAGTGCATTTCCTTCCAGAGCTGTGTAAGGTTGATCAAGTCGATATGATTTGAATCGGTTATTGGTGGTATTGATGGTAAAAATATTGCCTGTGGCAGAAGCATTTCCAATTCCTGTTACATTCCCTCTGAATTCTTTGACTTTTTTGCCTGTGCTTACTTGAAATATTTCAGTTCTCATGACTTTATTCTCTTCGTAGACAAGCGCAAAGAGGTCATCCGAAATAAAATTATATTTTTTGAAATTATCGTTTAGCGTTATTTCTAATAATTCTTCTCCTGTACGATTGAGGACTTGTATGTGTCGAGCATTTCTAATCAAAAACAAAGATGCAGAAGGGTTTACTTGATATTCCCCATATTTTTCTGTCAGTTTTACTTCATGGGCTAATGCTCCATTTTCTAGGTTATAGATTTTGACCTTGTTAAAATCAGTCCCATCATGATCGAGAATATATTTGCCCTCTTTGTCTGTACAAAGGCTAGGATACATAGAAGAAGAAGTGCTTTTTGCCGCTGGCTTTGAGAAGGGGTATAATACTTTTTCTTTGAATTCCCCTGTCTCGACATCAAATTTGAGTGATAGTTTCTTCGTCTTGTCGTAAGCGTAAATACTCTTGAAATCAGGAGAAAATGCTAAATAGTCATAACCGAAATATCCATGCTCAAATGTGCGGATTACTTTTTCTGATTTTAGATCAATCAGCACTATTGAACCTGTGCCAGACACAAGGAGTTGACTTCCATCTTCATTGAATTTGATGTCATTAGCAGCATTAAAAGGGAGGGATAGCGTTTGTTTCAATACACCTGTACGGAGATCATATAATCGGATTCCTTCCGTTAGTTCATCAATAGCAATTGTTGATGAAGAAGGATCAAAATCAAAAACCTCAACCCAATTGCTACTCGAAAAGGTATATAATAGTTTTTCGCTTTTCCAGTCCCAAAGCTTACAGGTATTATCGTATGAACCCGTTGCCAAATATTGTTTGTTTGGACTTAAAATCAACTTTGTAATTCTATTTGTATGTGCACTTGATATACCCAGTTTGACTTCTTGTGAAGAAGCCTCCAAGCAACACAACAATAAAATAGATAGTAATAAACTTCTCATAGTGGTATAGTCAAAAAACATAAACTCATGTTTTAGATATGTGATGAGTGATATTGAATAAACGCGAACATACTACTATCTATTTTTATAATTATTAGTTTTTAGACAAAAAAGGAATTTTTTAGAGTATTTGGAGTATCTACTTTTAGTGTACTGAAATGTTGATCTTGCTAAATTTGAGTAGGTTTGGAGTTGCTACTCCACTGCAATTTAAAGGTTTTGGTGTTTTCACCATTTCTTGATCGATAAACAGCCTATCCAAGACAAACTCACATTCGTTGATCTGGCTATTCCTCGCTGACTAACCCTTTCTAAAAGTAAGCGTATGATAATTGCTTTGGCTTCTTCGCTTGCATGATGGTTATTTTGCTCTACAAATTGCCTTATGCAGCTTTTATATTTTTGCTTTTTATTGGTATAAATTAAACCATTTTTGACAATATCATTTTTAATACAATTTGGACAAAAAAGAATATTTAGAATTAGGAATAGTAAATTCGTTTTCTATTCTAAATTCATTACAAATTTAATGAACTTGAGAAGGATAGCTTAAAATTGTATCCTTTTAGGTTGCTACTCCACTACTCCATTTCTTAGAGTCTAAATTAATCTTTAAAACATAACCTTAATACTTAAAGTATAAAAGATTAAAAGTCTACCACCTATACGGTAGCAGACTTATCAAACACAGATTATACCTAATATGAACGGTTAGAAAACTTTTCTCGGAGTTATTATACATTGATCATCGCAACCCATTGGGATGATCTTTCTTTTCAGAGCCAATTCGGTGTACAAATAATCTCCGAGTTTACTTCTTTTTAAAAATGCTAAGAAAGGAACAAATAACCATAGACTCGGAACTCTTAAGAAAATAAAGAATATAGAATCAAAACCATAATAGACTTTATCTTCTATTACTGAAGCCATTTGTTTCAAAGCTTTCCCTTGGTCTATTTTTGAGGCAAACTCATTGGGTAAAGGTGCTCTAATTCTAATAAAGACAATGGCCTTTCTGCGATCAATTTTCTTTACCCATGTGGCAAAACGAGTACAATTCGGACACCAATTGTCATAGAATACATACATCATCTTTTAGTTTTTGCTAAGACTTTTCTTCTGTAAAAGCGCACTTATTTTCCATATATATTTACTTACATCCTCTTTTAAAATGTAACCAAAGCAAATAATATTGAAGATGATCATTGTGAATCCGAAAAAGTGAAGCTGCATGGCCAAAGCGATAAATACATGCATCAAGATCACTAAAATAAGTGTGATTTTTCGGATTCGCTTATAATAGATCAGCACCGGATACAGTAATTCTAGAAATACAACACTTAGGGCTATTAATGCAAATATCATTGGATAATCATAAAGCTGGTTGCTGATAGATTGTATAAAATCTGTTCCCATTATATTTACCGAACTCCAAACTGCATTTCCATCAATCCAGTCGGTTCCTAATGCTTTACCCAAACCTGCAAAAAAGTAAACAATGCATAAATGAATCTGCAAGAAACGTATCATCGCTGTATAATATCGCTGATGAAACGAAAAATAATCAATGGCATGAATACCTATGTTCACTAAGAGTAAGAAATTAATGAAGAAGTCGACCCCATAATTATACAACTCTAGAGTACTGACAAGCATGTAATTAAGCACCCACACGATTATGGCACTATAAAACGGCTTTACATTCAGCAAACTAAGCACAATTGCACCCACATAAATAGCCAACAACATCTTAAATATTAAAAATGCTTCGATACCGAATTTAGAGAAAAATGTATATAGATTAAATACACTGAACTGATACCAATTTGTCATTTCATGAATAACTTCTGCACGTATTAATGCTGATGGTCCTATCATTTTGGCAATGTCTGTGGAGATCAAAATCAACTGAAGCAAAGCCAATACACCAATCATGTTTTTAACAATATGAATAGGTAGAAATGCCTTATTCTCTTGAAAGAAAAATTTATCTATACGGTTCATTTTTTGACAATTTTATGGGTGAAAAACTCATCATACTCTACTTTATTCTCGGCTCTCAGACGATCATTTGTTCTTGATTTTACAATCAGATTCACTTCCTCTACATCAGTATATTTATTTAAGTAGAAATTTGAAATCGATTTGAGTACCTCGTCTTTCATCTTATTATTGATGATAAATTTTACGAAATGGGCACTAAAAGTATATGTTTTGGGTACAGACTCAAAGCCATCTAAGGGAAAAGCTAACTCATTACCGTCTTGGTCATAGAAGTGCAAATCTTGGCTGAAGCTATATAGATTAGGCGAAAAGAATGCAAAACCTTTAGTGGTTGAATTAAGCGTGGTATAAAATCTCAAGAAATCTGTAAAATGCTCATTAAATTCACTATTCTTCACTGTTTCTATCACAAACTTTCCTACTGGATTAATATGAGCTGCAGTTTCCTCATGTTCTAAAAATTTGTGATACGAACCAAATAAGTGAATATTATGAATACTTATAATTGAAAAATGAGCAAAGAATATGAAGAGAAGAATCTTTTTAGCATTCAACATAATGGAAAGATTTGAGTGAAATATTGATAAAAGAAAAATACATTTCTTAGGAAGGATAAAATGGAGATGCCATCTTCAGGCATCTCCATTACCTTTGGCTATTGGTTTTCGATTGCTTTTCTGAAGTTATCTTTCTTCGCTAAAATCTCATTGATCGAAATATATTTCTGCTGATCCGAGATATAGTCTGCCGGTGTAACTGTAGCCCCCTCTGACACTTTCTTGATTTTGGTCACAAAGATTCTTTCAAAGCCTGTATCTACTTCCATGATCAATCCTGGCAAACCATTGTAAAAAGAAGGTCCACAAGAGATGGGCAATTTTGGCGTATACCAAGCAATTATGTTATTGTTGGTAACGGCTTTAATACATTCGTAACCACCAATCATTCTTTTTTCTGAAGTGATTTCCCAGTTTAGGCTATTCACTTTATTCTTATAATTGATTTCTTTCCCTATAAAATACTCTTTTCCAATCACTTCCTCTCCTACTTTAAAGGTGTATTCGGTATATCCTGCGGCACTCACATTGTTAGGGTTGGCTATCGTATCTAGTACGTAAGAATAGTCGCCATTTGAAGGGTTAAAGGTAAGTGTACTTTGGCAGTCATAGGCCTCCATAGATCTTAATAATTCGGCTTTTTCGTTTGGGTTTGATACCTGCCCCTCTAATACAGAAACAATAAAGCTAGACATACATGAAGTGGAGTAATTAACTTCGATGAGCTCTGTGTTATTTTGTGCAAATAAATGAGAGCTAAAGCTTAATAGTAATGCGGTCAGTAATAATTTTACGTTCATGGTATAAAGTGTTTTAAAATGGTATAAAGTGTTTAAAATTTTAATTTCAGATTCAGAACCAAATAGCTTAATGAAAGGGTATTTATGCGTGAAATGAGCATTCCATTCTGGAAGTTCAGACTCGAGTTATAGGCCTGATTGTCTATTAAATTGAATAGCTCGCCGAGTCTTTTTCCTTGAAATCCGATCGCATAATTTTTGGTTTCATATAGAAAGTTTAAATCTATATTGAAACGCTTATAGCGTTGCTCATCAATGCTATTTAGATCGTGTTTTAGGACTAAGTTTGAGCTTATCTTTTTATGCTTATAGATTAGCTCAAAAGCTTGATTTATATTCTGTATTTTCTGCTGCAGCTCTCCAGTAGTGTAATTTTCTCTTAGATAGCCCAAATTGTATTTAAAATTGAATCGGTTTCTGGTAATGGTTTTCAATCCCAGATTCCCCGACAGAGAGATATTTTCTATTTGTTCTCCCTTACCTAAATCGATCTTCGTTTCGGAAACTTGAGGGCTTACACTAAACTTAATCGGGTAATTGATTTTGGTCAGTAAGTTCTGAGCATATCTTAGTTTTAAACTGTTCTGGGTATACGAATTGGCTAAAACATAAGCTAATTCATTGAGGCCCTCTCTTTGTACCAGAAAATCTTGTACTATAAAGTCATTTTGCCTGTTATGGCTGATTCTGGCATAAAAGGATATACCTTCAAACAGATCATTGTAATTGTAACTCAGAGAGCTATTATAATTGGTATTGACCATAGTGCTAAGCGATGCATCTCCCACAATCAAGTTATTGTAGATGTCTAAAGTGCTTACGCCATATTTGATATCGTTGAGTTGATAGCCTTTATTAGCTGAAAAATAAATACTGTGTAATCTAGTTTTATAACTCAATGAAAGATCAATTGGATATAGCCTTTTGGTCTGCGTTAGCTCTGCAATGTCGTTTTGCAGCTGGTCATAACCTATGTTGAAATAGTAATTTAGATGCTCTCTTATTTTTTCGCCATAAATCCTATAATTCAAACTATATTTATTAGTCTTTCGCTCCAATTTATTCGTAAATAGCGGTTCAAAAACCTTGTCTTGTTTTTCCATAAAAGAAAAAATCAAGTCTGATTTGGCATATATACTAAAGTTGGTTTTTAATGCTGTTTTTGTTCGAAAATAGGCTCCGCTATATTCAATTTGCTGCTCTCTGGGCTGATTGATCACATTTATTTCATCAGCCTCCTGATTGATTGAAACTTCTGTACTTATAATCATATGTCGGTAAAGCTTCTTGGCCCATTCTAAGTTGTTGTGCATTGCCTTTACCTTACTGACTTGAGTAATTTGAGTATTTAATGTATCTGCAGTTACTTCGTCTTCGAAAATAATAAGCTCATTGTTGCTCTTATATTCGCGCTCGCTTAAGGTATAGAATAGCTTATATTTTAGAATAGAGCTTGCCGAAAACTTATAAGCCAGTTCTGTATTTCCGACAGCTACTTTTCCTTGCTGTCCAAACCTATTATTCTTTGATAGAATACGATTATTCTCTAAATCTGAATAGCCTTCAGCGGTTGTGTAGGTTCTTTCTGGAAATATAAAATACAGGCTTGTTGAAACCCTGAACCTGCTTTTTTGCAGACGATAGGTCGCATTGCTTACCGAGTTGAAATTCTTCAGGTAGTTGTCATTGGTTTGAAACAAACCACTCAATGCTTTCTTCTGATAATCTGAAAATGCTTCTGCATTTTTCACGCTAGATTGTAATCCGCTCGCACTGATATTGGCTTGGCCTAAATTGTTGGTATTACTTAATACAAAGCCATTTGAATAGCCACTGAATAGAAAGTAATTTAGATCAAGCCCATATTTTTCTTTCAAACCGCCTCGTCCATCTAACTCTCCAGACTTTATATTTTTTAGACTTTCTTTTGTATCAACGTTTAAGATCGTCTCTTTTGACTCATTGAAGTTTAAGCTAAAGTTGTCGTCATAATTATTGACTACACTAATATTTTCAATAATATTATTCTTGATAGAATTTAAGGCTATTTTGTTCTGATTATCAAAAGAGGGTTTTCCATTTATCAATACTTTCTTGATATCTTTCCCTTTATAAATAATAGAGCCTTCTTTGTCTACACTAAAATTGGGAATTTTATCCAGTATTTCGCCTAGATTATCATTTTCATTCAAATGAAGATCTGCGATATTAAGAATGGTTGTATCTTCTTCTATATTATTTCGGATCACAACCTCTTTTAATTCAAAAGCTTTTTCTTCCAATACAATCGTCAAGCTCTTGTAATTTTTTGCACTAAGCTTAAGTAATCTTGAATGATAAGATAAATGACTCAGCTCTAGGTAAACAGGAAATTGTTTAGGTTTATCAATTTTAAATTCCCCTCCTGTATCAGTAATCGCATAGGTATTCGAATTGTTGAATAAAGAATCTTTTACGATTACATTTACCCCTTTTATAGGCTGACCCTCTGTATCTTTCACTATACCTGTAATAGATTGAGTATAAGCTTTCAAAGTATAGATGGTCAAGATCAATAGCATAAAAAATCCCTTCTTCATCACTTTATCAATTAAATGGAATCAATATCAAAACATAAACAACTACTTATAGTAGTACTACCTGCTTACGCAGGTAGTCTATACTATAAAATCAGAACTGTTTATTATTGTTCTGGAGCAGGAGGAGCTGGACTATCACAGTCACAACCTCTTACAAGTACCCAATCTCCAATGATTACTGGTGCTTTTGCTGTCAATTCTGCTGCTGCTGCATACTCTTGTACATCCATGTTGTACTCTACACTTGAGTCAGCACTTGCTGAAAATGAGAACATAGTAAATGCTACTACTGCTGCTGACAATGCACTGATTGTTTTTAATACTTTCATCTGAATAAAATTTAATAGTTATTATTTTGAATCACACTCACAACCTTTTACTAGTACCCAGTCTCCTATGATTACTGGCGCTTTTGCTGTCAACTCTGCTGCTGCCTCATACTCTTGTACATCCATGTTGTACTCTACACTTGAGTCAGCACTTGCTGAAAATGAGAACATAGTAAATGCTACTACTGCTGCTGACAATGCACTGATTGTTTTTAATACTTTCATCTGAATAAAATTTAATAGTTATTATTTTGAATCACACTCACAACCTTTTACTAGTACCCAGTCTCCTATGATTACTGGCGCTTTTGCTGTCAATTCTGCTACTGCTGCATACTCTTGTACATCCATGTTGTACTCTACACTTGAGTCAGCACTTGCTGAAAATGAGAACATAGTAAATGCTACTACTGCTGCTGACAATGCACTGATTGTTTTTAATACTTTCATCTGAATAAAATTTAATAGTTATTATTTTGAATCACACTCACAACCTTTTACTAGTACCCAGTCTCCTATGATTACTGGCGCTTTTGCTGTCAATTCTGCTGCTGCCTCATACTCTTGTACATCCATGTTGTACTCTACACTTGAGTCAGCACTTGCTGAAAATGAGAACATAGTAAATGCTACTACTGCTGCTGACAACGCACTGATTGTTTTTAATACTTTCATTTGAATAAAATTAATAGTTATGAATCCTACTCTATTGAAGGCTTTTCGGAATACCGCCTGTTTATAAATAGTTAAATACTAACAGTCATTAAACAAATTTTTTAGGAGAAGTATATGTTTTAAAAATACCTACTAACGTAATACTAAAACACTTTGTATTCACTAAATTTTATTAATTGCCTTTTGGCTTATCCTTTAATGGATCTGTATCATCATCATTGGTAGTTGTATTACCATTGTACAATTCTAACTCATTTATCATATAGCTTGAGTCTGATGCCATATATGCTGTTTCATCCATTTGCTCAAACTCCTCTTCAAATCCCTCTTGATAACAACTTGTAAAAAAACCTAAACCTAAAAGTAGACCAATGCTAATTTTCTTTACCGTTTTCATAATCGTTTATAATCTGTTGTGAGTGTATCAATTACTATGGAGTACATTTCGAAATCGAGAAAAAATTTTATATTTTGATGGCAAACTTTATTTACATCAAAAAAATAATTTCTAAATCATCACTAACTCAATAACTAAATGCTAAATAATTTTCTTTTGTTAGACTTTCTATACTGAACTCCTGCTCTTTATTCTTTAGATCAGAATTGTTTTGATTGTCATCACTAAAGCTGAAAAAAAGTTTTTTTTATCTGATTTAACTAAGAAGCTGAATCGACTACGTTTTAGTCTTTATTCTTTAGATCAGACTCGCTTTCATTGTCATCACTAAAGCTGAAAAAAATTTCTTTTTTTTTATCTGACTTAATTAAGAAGCTGAATCGACTACGTTTTAGTCTTTATTCTTTAGATCAGACTCGCTTTCATTGTCATCACTAAAGCTGAAAAAAATTTCTTTTTTTTATCTGATTTAACTAAGAAGCTGAACCGACTACGTTTTAGTCTTTATTCTTTAGATCAGACTCGCTTTCATTGTCATTACTAAAGCCGAAAAAAATTTCTTTTTTTATCTGATTTAACTAAGAAGCTGAACTGACTACGTTTTAGCCTTTATTCTTTAGATCAGACTCGCTTTCATTGTCATCACTAAAGCCGAAAAAAATTTCTTTTTTTATCTGACTTAACTAAGAAGCTGAATCGACTACGTTTTAGTCTTTATCCTTTAGATCAGACTCGCTTTCATTGTCATCCTAAATATTAAAAAATGTCATTCCTATATTTTATTTTATCCCCATTACTATTACTGATATATCCGCAGATATATCAAAAATTAAACGATGATATACTCAGAGAAAAAGCTATTGAAGCCTTTTACAATAGGGATTATGATTTATCTATCAAGCACTTTAAAACGATAGAATGTACTACTTCTAACAGGGAAAATAAACTAAATGCTTCCCATATATTAGGACATATTTATGCCAAAGAAAAACTGAACCTAAAAGAAGGAATAAAATGGTTTAAAAAAGGGCTTGTCAATAACGGGCAAAAAGAAAAAGAGATATTTTCTTTCCAGATGCTTAATTATAAATACTTGAGTGAATCTTATCATCATTTAGGAAAGCTTGATTCTGCCGAATTCTATTGTAGAGAAGGAGTTCAACTTTACTTCAAGTACCCTGAAAAGTTTAAAAATTCATCTATACTAAACCAACTAAGCATCATTTTCTTTCATAAAAAGGAATACCACTTAAGCAGGGAAATACAGGAAAGAGATTTTCTCCAAAAAGAGAAAAACTATATTTCTTTGTCCAATTACCTTCATTTATTGATCATGACCAATGATACCACGAGCCATAAAATAGAAACATATATCCAAGAGCTCCAAGCCTACAAAAATCATAAAGATAACGATGGTTCTCACTTAGCTCATATTGGTTTTTACCACCAACAAAAATGTCAGTACCACAAAGCTATCAACTACTATCAGTCCTTTTTAGAGACATATGAACATTACTTTCAAAATGCTGATTCCTTTTTCAGTATAGACGAAATTCATGAACGAAAATTTTATATAGCGAGAGCCTATTTGCGTATGGCTAAATGTTATGAAAAACTTGGGGAAAAAAAGACACAATTCAAGATGCTAGAAAAAGCACTCACAGAAATTAGCTATGCTCTCCGGTTTCCTACACAAGAACATATCGTGATGGCCAACCAAGTGTATCGAGCACTTGAGCAATTCCATTTTGAGCAAAAGCTTCCCTCCAACAATTACCTCACTTGTGCTCAAGAGCTCATTGATGATCACCTTCAGATTTCTTCAGATACTAACAATGTGATGAAAAATGAACTGATGCTTCAAAGTTACTATAAAGGGAAACTTGCCAAATCAGTAGAAACTCAGGCCAAACATTATTGGGAAAGCTATATCTATTTCAAAGATTTTATCAGTAAACAATACCAAGACCAAGACCAACTTTTACAGCTTCAAGAGAGTAATACTATACAAACCGAATTTATTCAATTCTTTTCGGAACTCTATTTAAAAAGCCAACAAGAGAAATACCTTTTGTATACACTAGAAATTGTAGAGAACTCCAAATCAAACATTTTATACAAACGGAATTCAGGATTTAATCATCTTAAACTTAAAGACTACCTTGCCATTACTGACCTTCAAAACTATAAAAATAAAATACACCTATCTCCTTTATTAGATACTTACACCCTAAAAAATTACTTCCAGAAGTATTATCAAAACAAAGCTTTTATTTCCTATTTCGTATTACCTGAAGCCATGCTTACCATTGGGTATAGCAATGGCAAATTTCATTTGGAAAGAAAGAAACTTTCGCAAGACTGGTTCAATCTCAAAGACTTTTTCCAAGATTACCTTCCTAAAAGTAATTATTTTTTGCCCCGCTATTTTTCTCAAAAACTTACTCGGCTTCACCACTGGCTTATTCCTGAGTGGCTTCACCATAGTTCACAAAATAGACTGGTAGCTTCTATGCATAAAGATATTGCTTTTCTTCCCCTAGAAATCATTATGTATAAAGATGAATTTCTGGTGCAGAATTTTGCCATTAGTTACTGTTTTTCTCTACACCACGATCTTGAATTTTGTAGTATACAAAAAACTAAATCACAGCTAGATATTTTAGGTATATCTCCTTTTAGTAATACTGACTTACCTTATTCGCACAAAGAAGTAAGTGCTTTTAGTACTCATACATTAAATAATACGGAAGCAAATTACCAAAAAGTACTTGAACAAATCCAAAAACACAATGTTGTACATTTCGCAACCCACACGCAACTAGGCACACAATTAGGAGAATCTGAAATCATATTTTACCCGCTAGATACACAAAAGAAAAATAGTGTGAAGCTCGATGAGATTTCTGATCTCGACATGTCACATGTCGATTTGGTAACCTTAAGTACCTGCTCTTCTGCAGAAGGTATTTATCTAGACGGAGAGGGCGTTATAAGCCTACAACGCAGCTTTGCATATGCGCAAGTACCTAGTATTTTAGCTGGAAAATGGAAAGTACATGACCAGAGTTCTATGTATATTATGACCACCTTCTACAAACACCTTAAAGAAGGTTGGAGCAAAGATATTGCATTGCAAAAAGCCAAGAAAAACTTTATAGCCAAAAATCCAGATTTAGCACACAATCCTATGTTTTGGGGTAGTTTTGTAATGAATGGCAGTACTATAAACCTTTATCCTCCTTCTCCTTTAGTTGAAATAGAAACTTTTTTTAATTTTAGATAGAAAAATCTATAAAGCTTAGTATCTTTCTATTAATTAAAAAAAATGTACTAGGCTACTATAATATCATTAAGTATACATCTCAAAACCGATTCAACTACTACTAACTATGTCTATACAGAAGTATTTTTTCCCCGAAAAAATCAGCTCTGATCAGATTGTTGAAAGTATAAAACAAAGAAACAATCAGAAATATAAATCATTTGAAAAATCGATTCAATTTCTCTATCAGCACTACTTCCCTAAAGTAAAATTTATGGTGCTCAAAATGAGTGGTAACGAACTAGAGGCAGAAGATGTCTTCCAGGAAGCCATCACAAAGGTCATTTGGAGTATCGATCAAGGTAATTTTCAAGGAAAATCTCACATCTCTACGTATTTATACACTATCGCTAAAAATATGTGGCTCAAAACTTTAGAGCGAAGAAAAAGAGAGCAAGAGGTTCTTAATACCGAACTCTACCCTATATATAAACAAGAAGATATTGTGGATGCCTTACCCGATATATATACCACTGCAGAAGAAGAAGAACAAGATTTAGATCAGGTACTTCACTTTAAAAAACTCTTGGATAAAATAGGTGATGATTGCAGAAATATTTTGAAGTGCTTTTACTTCAAAGAGTTGTCTTATGATCAAATACTTGATTTGCCCAATAATAAATACGCTTCCGAACAAGTGATCCGCAATAAAAAAAGTAGATGCCTTAAGTATTTGAGAAAAGGCTTGCAAGATTTTGAAGTAGAAACTGATAAGCTCCTCGATTACATTAAAGATTGTCTCTAATTTTTTTCTGATTGGTGGTGACAAATCTCAACTTAAGGATCTAATTAAATAAATAGGAATAAAAAATGGAAACAGATAATTATAAAAAAGACATACAGCTCTATTTTCTGAAACAAGAAGTGACAGATATTAGAAGCAAAATGAAAAGTTCTAATGGCTCTCAACGTCATTTAATTTCTTACATTTCAGTTGCTGTGACGCTTTTTATTGCTTCAATGCTGTTTATATACAACATTGACAATCAATACTTGATCAATGAAGAGATTGAATTTGGTACATTCAGACAAACCGAAAATTCAACTATTTCGAACCAATTGGAAAATGCTCATGCTTACATTCTAAAACAAGAATATGCAAAAGCTATTGAACTGTTGGAACAAGAGCAGGATTCTGATTATAAAGATTGGTTTTTACTAAAGTCTTTTGTTGGACTTCAAAACTACCAACTTGCGAGCCCTTACTATGATAGAATACTTGAAGATCATGAGCATATCTATCATTCTAAAATAGGACTTAAGTATCAAGCTTGGTTTAAGATTTTACGTATAAAGAGTCGTTTTTAATCCAACGCTTTTTTAAAACTTCCCTCTCTTTACACTACCGTTCATATTCCCCCAAGGTTTTTCAGAAGATTAAGAATATACTGGGTGAATGCTATACTTGAAAAATTGGGGGAAGATATTCCTTTCTTTGAAATATAATACTGTTCTATATGCTCTAAACTGCTTGAAGCTCCTTTGGGTCACTTACAATTCCCCCTTTATAGAAGACAAATATTGCATACAAAAGTAAGAGTTCTACAGTAATCCCAAGCACATTATAGAGACTCACTTCTGGCTTAAGTTCAATATATACATGCTGGATTTGAGTATAAAATAAATTAAACTCTAAAAGTTTAATTTAGCGACTACAAACAGAGGGCTATATAGCTCTCAAAAGTTGAGAGAAGCTATAAAAGGTAATCAAATACTCCAAAGCATATTAGTAAAGGGAACTGTTGGAATAATGTGATGACAGAATGCTTTTTCTTAACTCTAAAATTAGAATTAGTTGATCATCATGTATTCCATTCTCATCAGCAGCCTAGAATAGCGGTATTTGAATTTATAGAGAGTTGGTTTAACCACCAAAGAGGATATTTTAACCTAGGGTATTTGAGCCCTGAGGAATTTTATATGAAACATATTCAAAAATGTGCTTATCTTTTTGTCCAGTAAATCCATGCAACACCAGTGACCTCTGTTAACGTCGATGTTTTTAATTTCCAATTAGAAAAAATACTGAGAATTCATAATTGCTTTTATTCATCAGAAATATAACTTTTCTCACCACAGAGAATTTGATTACTCTATCAAATCATTTATCATGGTCTTATAAGTTTGAACATAAGAGGCTAAACATTCTGTTCCTCTATAAGTTATTTTCTACCTGTTGATTGCCAAAATAAATGCTTATCATTACTTTTTTAGTAACTTCACGGTACTACTATTGCTCATGATAGCCATATCCTTGTTCTACTATCCTCTAGAGTCTTTTAAAGCTACAAACAATAAATGGTTGAACTGATTAATCATTCTTAAAAAACTATCGTTTTTTTCTATGATTCAATCCAAAAATCAAGATAGCAGCTTCCTACTGCTACTATGTTATAGATATATAGGTATCTCAATTTAGGTCGCCCAAACTCTGAGTTGGCTTTGGGTAACCTTGGTTGAGAAAACCAATCGTTCTATAATTTTCTTAAATA